>NZ_JAUBUC010000212.1:0-1638 GCF_036705285.1 Microcoleus sp. B4-C1
CATATTTTTTGGCAATTTTACTAGCTTTTCCATTTTAACCCTTTTGCGACATATTCGCCAAAGTGAGATGCACCCAAGTGTAGCAGAGGCTTCCGGAGTATTTGCGCGAGTCAATGCCACGGCGCAAACTACACCACTCTCTAAATCTTTGAGGATGTGGCGTTTATATCCCAATACGGTTTACTTAAGGGTTAGGAGGCTTTAAAATATTAAAAATAGGAGAATTAATTTTTATTCCAGTACCTCTGTGTTTAACTTTTTTGGATTTAAATTTTGAAACAGGTTTTTTCACAACTCTTGGGTTATTTCTCTCAACTCTTTGTGGCAAAGTCGCATCAAGAATCTCCAAATTCAACCAAGTAAAAAAAAGGGGATTTCTTGTGCTTCTAGTCGCTGGAATTTTGGGACAGCGCGACGAATAACTCGTAATGTACCCGTGAAAGAGATACTTAATGGGGAAATTTCTGCACTATGCGCTGTTTGACAAATTAATGACCGGACAGCCCAATGTCCTAATAATAGGCCATAAATTTCTTGTACTACTTCTCTTGGTCTTTGAGAGCGAACATGAGTTTTTCTTTCCCCGATATGTACTTTGAATTCATCAATTGTATTTTCCACTTCCCAACGTTGATGATATTCGGCCGCCAATAACTTTGCCGGAAATCTTTGAGGGTCTAATAAACTTGTAATTAAACGATACTTAATTTCTGCTGTTGGGTCATTTAAGTTTTCAATCGTGTACTCAATTACTCTGATTTGGATTGGTTTAAATCCTTTTTTCCTGAATTGGCCTGGGGGATTAATAAAACTTAAGTAAGAACCATCTTCTAGCTGTGTTTCGTTGAGGAATTTAACATTTGATGGAATTCTTCCTAAATAGCCACAACCCTTGCTGAGCGTGGTCCATACCATCGCATACGAATGCAAACCTCTATCCCACATTAGCAACATTTCTTTAGTAACTGACCGCAATAATCTTAACGCTCTGACTCTTTCTCCCATCTTATATGGACATATTAAGGCATCAAATATTAAGTGTGTTCCTGCTTCTACTAAAATAACTAATCTAGCTTTTGGAAAAGCAGCTCTTGTACCTGGACGGCTACCTGGACGACCAAAAACTCTAGCATTTTCATCACTGTCTGGGATGTCACTCGCAGGTTCCATCTATTGCTACAACTCTCAATCCATTCAGAAAAGCTCCTACTGTTTCAGTTGTAGCCATTGGTCGTACCAACTGATTAAATAGCTGGCTCATTACAGAAGGCCCTAATCTTTTTCTGGCTTTAGTAATAGCTGCCTTGCAGGGAGTTTTCCAGAATTTACCAGTTTTCAACCAGACTTCATTAAGTCCATCAATCAGATTCTTTAGTACGTCCCGCATTGAGTCTTTTGACCATAAGCTCATTGCTACGATCAAACATACTACCAGTTGTGATGGTAGCGCACGATGCCGTTTTTCTTTTGCTTTTGTTTTCAGGATAGCCGCTTCTATTTCTGTTGATGGAATCGCTCTCTCTATTGCTTTGAATACCTCGCTACTTTTGAGCTTGGGAGATTCTAAGCTGTTGTGCCTTTAAATAGGGTATAATAAAAAATTAGTTTAGTCAATTTATACAAAAATGCCAGCTAAAA
>NZ_JAUBUC010000136.1:0-13172 GCF_036705285.1 Microcoleus sp. B4-C1
CGTCCCGCCCGACAAAAACGGACGGGCGGGACGCCCATCCCACTTTCAAGAGTGGAAGTTATTTAATTCTCATTCCTTATAGCCCTTGATAAGCGGGCATAGGGCATAGGCCTCCGTGGGCATAGGGCATAGGCCTCCGTGGGCATAGGGCATACCTCACCAAGATTGAGAACTGCTGTATGGCTGCTTGTTGATTATCTCCGGCATAAGTGCCTTGGTTTTGCGAACCCTGGCACAAATTAAAATAATATCTGTACATTGCCGACTAGCATCAAATCCCTGGCAGTGGTAAGAATTAAACCAAACGAAAGTAATTAAGGATGCCATGTCACTTTCAACTGCACAACCCGCTCTCCTAGTCCTGGCTGACGGTACTGCTTACCGCGGCTGGTCGTTTGGCGCTGACGCCACCGTCGTTGGCGAGGTAGTATTTAATACTGGAATGACGGGCTACCAAGAAGTATTGACCGATCCCAGCTATTGCGGTCAAATTGTCACTTTTACTTATCCAGAATTGGGCAATACCGGGGTAAATCTTGAAGACGAAGAATCCTCGCGCCCGCAAATTCGGGGTGCGATCGCCCGGAACGTATGCAGCCGCCCCAGCAACTGGCGCTGCTCGCAATCTCTGCAAGACTACCTGAAACAGTACGATATCCCCGGAATTTACGGGATCGACACCCGCGCCCTCACTCGCAAAATTCGCACGGTGGGAGCGATCAATGGTGGCATTTCGACGACGATTCTCGACCAGGCAGAGCTTTTGGAGCAAGTGCAAGATGCCCCCAGCATGGACGGGCTGAATCTGGTCCAGGAAGTCACCACCCGCAAGGTTTACGAGTGGTCTGAAGCCACGGACTCGGTTTGGGAGTTTAGTCCTACAGTCAAACCTGCTAACGGCCAAATGTGGACGGTGGTAGCACTAGATTTTGGGATCAAGCGCAACATCCTGCGGCGTCTGGCGAGTTACGGGTGTCGGGTCATCGTTGTCCCCGCTGACACGTCGCCGGAGGAAATCCTCAAATACAACCCGGACGGGATTTTTCTGTCCAACGGCCCCGGAGATCCGGCGGCGGTAACGGAAGGGATCGCGACTGCGAAAGCTTTGTTAAAGTCGGACAAACCCGTATTTGGCATCTGCATGGGACACCAAATTTTGGGACTTTCCTTGGGTGCAGAAACTTTTAAACTTAAGTTCGGCCATCGGGGATTGAATCATCCAGCGGGTTTAACTCAGCAAGTAGAAATTACTAGCCAAAATCATGGTTTTGCGATCGACCCCGATTCCCTAGCCCCCGAAGTAGAGATTACTCATCTCAATTTGAACGATCGCACCGTAGCCGGATTGAAGCATAAAACTCTGCCACTGTTTTCAGTGCAGTACCACCCAGAAGCCAGTCCTGGCCCGCACGACGCCGATTATTTATTCGATCGATTCGTGCAGTCAATGCGAGACAATCAGAAAGTAGCCAGCAGTAAGTAGTCAGCAGTCAGCAGTCAGCAGTCATTAGTCAGTAGCCATCAGAGGCTGTTTGTGTCGATCGCTTCTGACTAATGGCTAACGACTAATGACTAATAACTAAAAAACTGTAGACAAAAGACCAAAAAACTCCTATAATGAAGCCTCGACTTTAAGCCATATCTAGCTAGGAGGGTGTCATTTCTGAGTCATTGACCCTGACCGTTAGCCTCAGAGGCACTCGCGAAGTCAAGAATAACTATCAGTTATTTCGCTTGACGGGCCTGCTGGACGCTTTTTCTGAGGCCACTTTTCGGAAGGTAATAAGCAAATGTATTGACGAGGGCCCAAAACACGTAATTTTGGACTTGTCTCAGATAGACTTTGTGGATAGTTCAGGCTTGGGCGCACTTGTGCAGCTTGTCAAAAAAGCCCAAACCTTGGAAGGGACATTGCAAATTGTCTCAAATCCCCGCGTAACTCAGACTGTTAAACTGGTTCGCTTAGAGAAATTTTTGTCTTTGCAGCCTTCGGTTGATGAGGCGGTAAAAAACGTCAAGGATGCTTGACGCCAAAGTGAATTAAATTAGCTATCCGGTTCTCAACGCTGGATAGCAAATTTTTATTTTTGTGCGGGTAAAACAATACCGATTTTCCCAGAATCTGCGACACGCGCCATCGGCTATTTCCCCGATGCCTAGAGTTTCGGTGGAGGGGCAGTAAAATATGTGTGGCAAACACGCGGAAAAATGGTACAAAAATTAGAGCATCCCGATTTGGTAAAAAGCCTTTTTTAGGAGTGCGATCGTCGCGCCAAGCTTTGCCTATATATCTCGCTTCGTGCTCTGAGAGCGAACAGTCCTGTAAAAGCTATAATTGCGGAAGTGACGAAAGACGAAATAAGTAAGTAACTAGAAAAACCAAGCTGTGCGGAAGTTTTATTTAAAAAAGTATGTCGCCGATCGCAGATGACGGACTCAAACTGAGTCTGACGGATATCAGTTTAAATCGAGTACATCCTGCGAGGGCTACACCAGCAGAAATAGAAAGAATTTCGCCCGCAGCCTGGGCATATTTGGGAGATGCAGTGTACGAACTCTACGTTCGGAGTTCGTACTTAGTCCCGCCCAGAAGATTGCAAGCTTATCACGAATTGGTGGTGGGGCAAGTACGAGCCGAAACTCAAGCGCGTCACTTGCGATCGATCTCTCCTTACTTGAACAGTACAGAATTAGCAATTGTCAAGCGCGGCCGCAATGCTGCAGCGGGCCGTTCTAAGCGAGCAGATCCAGAGATATACCAACAAGCCAGCAGCTTAGAAACTTTGATCGGATATTTGTATCTCACCGATCCCGAAAGATTGACCGAGATTCTGGCACTTTTAGAACTTGAGACTTAAAGGATTTAGCAGTTAAGAGTTGGGAATGGGGAGGGAGTAATTAACCATCCTGGCACGGCTAACATAAAACCGCAAAAATCTCGATCGGCAAAACAGGATTTATCAGTTATTAACTAGCAATTTGAACACAGCAAAATCCTTGCTCCCTCGCTAGACTATCTCAAATCTCAAAGTCCAAAGATTGCTCCCTCAATCAAGAATCTCACATCTACAATCTACAATCGACTAGCCTTCAGCCCAAACATTTTGACCACAAGAAACCAATGAGAAAATTTACCAAACCAAACTTTTCGCGATCGAATTCCGACAGTAAGCCATTCAAAAGCGAAGGCCGCCGTCAGGACTCACAACCATCCTCTCCCCGCTTTGAACGCAAGCCCCGTCCCGACACTCGCGGAGTAGACGCCCCTCAAAAGCGATCGACCTTCGCCCCACAATCTCGAGAAATGCCCGTGAGAGCAATTTTCAAACGGAGAGTCGATTCCGACAGCCAACCGGAAATTCGCAGAAATAATCATTTCAAAGACAGAGACAGCAGCCCGCAGGAATCCAGGGGCAATTATTACCAAGACAGAGACAGAGATAGCAGCCCCCAGCCTGCCCGCAACAATTTCCGAGACAGAGACAGAGACAGCAGCCCCCAGCCTGCCCGCAACAATTTCCGAGACAGAGACAGAGACAGAGACAGCAGCCCCCAGCCTGCCCGCAACAATTTCCGAGACAGAAACAGAGACAGCAGCCCGCAGGAATCCAGGGGCAATTATTACAAAGACAGAGACAAAGACAATAGCCCGCAGGAATTCCGGGGCAACCATTTCAGAGACAGAGACAAAGACAGAGACACTCGCCCTGTTGACACTGCCTCCAATACAGTCGTGCAACCAGACGCAGACACAGACGACATGATTTACGGCCGCCATGCGGTACAAGCAGCTTTAGAAACAAACCAAGTCCTCAACCGGATCTGGGTTGTTCCTCACCTGCGCTACGATCCCCGCTTTCACAGCTTGCTAACCGAAGCCAAAGCCAACGGCAGCATCATTGACGAAGTTGACGATTTGCGCCTCGACTACATCACGCGCAAAGCAAACCACCAAGGCGTAGCCGCTCAAGTATCAGCCTACGAATACCTGGATTTGAGCGAACTGATCGCAAAGGCTAAGTCGGCTTGCGAAGATCCAGTAATTGTGGTAGCAGAAGGACTCAACGACCCGCACAATCTAGGGGCGATTATTCGCACCGCAGAAGCATTGGGATCTCAGGGCATGGTGATTCCGCAGCGACGGGCTGTTGGGATTACCTCGGCAGTGAGAAAAGTGGCAGCAGGGGCATTGGAAAGCCTGCCAGTGGCGAGAGTTGTCAATCTTAATCGGGCGCTGGAAGAACTCAAAGAGGCTGGATTCTGGATTTATGGGACTGCAGCAGGCGTCGGTCAATCTATAGAGACAGTCAAGTTCTCCGGGCCCACTGTTTTAGTGGTGGGTGGTGAAGCTGACGGTTTGAGCCTTTTGATACAGCGCGGATGTGACGGATTAGTTTCAATTCCTTTAAGAGGCCATACTCCTAGCCTGAATGTCTCGGTAGCAACGGGGATGGCTTTATACGAAATTTATCGCCAGCGTGGGCCCAAAAAGTTTCACGTACACGGATCGTAAAGGTGGTTGAAAAAAAGAGCACAACAGAGTAGTTTATTGTCAATGCCGCCCAGAATGGAGTGGCACGACACCCGGAACAAGTAAGGATAGCCGATCGACTGTCGTTACTTGTTCAGGCCAAAGTATAAGGGGTCTTGCCCCTACGTTCAAACAGGAATTCGACACAAATCTATTTAGATATATTTAAATAGGTTTGGATCGGTTCTTTGCAGCAGTCAGCCACGTGTAAATAACAAAAGCCTAGGCGTGTTCGCAGCACCCAGAAAACACCGTCAAATACATTAGAAAAGCAGATGAAAGAATTCTTGATTAGCTTGCTCAACTTTTTCGGATTGGCTTGGTGGGTTGAACTTAAAACTTCAGCGCCGCGGTGCATTTACTATTTTGGCCCGTTCTTAACCCAGGCAGAGGCGGAAACTGCAAAAGCAGGATATGTAGAAGACATAGAAAATGAAGGGGCAGAAGGTGTTAGTGTTTCGATTTACCGCTGCAAACCAATTACTTTGACTGTTGCAGAAGATTTGGGAAAGCTTGGTGATGGAGGGCTGTGGCCGGTTTTGAGCGGTCAGTAGAAACAAGTAGAAACAGGGGAGTTTTGAGTTTTGAGAGGGCTACGCTTCCCTCGCAACGCTGTGCGGTTTTGAGTTGTGAGTTATAACTTCAAAACTCTTGAGTGTTGGGTGATAAATTGCTTCTGACAAACTCCCAACTCAACACTCGCAATTTCCAACTGCTTCGGGGTGACTCTCAATCCAATGATCGATGTCTGCGATTACCCGATCGGGAATTTCCCAAGGGAACAAGTGGGCTGTATTTGGATAGCACTGCCACTGACAATCCTGGAGGTGGCGGGCGGTTTCTAAACTGGATGCTGAGGTGATGTGCCGATCGGCCTCTCCGGCCAACACCAAGCTGGGACATTGAATGTCGCCAAGGTGCAGCAGTCGATCGTATCCAGCCCTCAGAGCGGTATTTAACGCCTTGGTGGCCGTGTTGGAAGTCTTGAGGTAGGCGGGAGTACCTGCCTGTGCTAAGTAGCGGTAAGGGGTGGCGTTATGCTGCTGTATCAAGTAGCGAAAGAGCGATCGCCTAGCAAAAGTATCAATATTCCACTGCCAACCCGGTATCGCCCAATTGATAATTCCGGCTAAACCGGTGTAAAGGTTATCTTGCCAAGAGATGGGAGGATGACTTCCTCGCGGTTTGGCTGCGGATGCCAGTAAAATCAAACCAGTGACTCGCTGGGGATATTTCATGGCTAATTCCAGGGCTAAAATCCCTCCCAAAGACCATCCGATCACCAAACACCGATCGACTCCTAATCTGTCTAATAGTGCTTCTAAATCGACCAGATGATCGGTCATTTCAAAGAAAGTTGAGGTGCGGCTGTTGCCGTATCCGCGCAAGTCTGGGGCGATAGTCTGGAAGCGTTTTGATAAGTGTTCTGTGAATACCGACATACAATCGCCGGAACCTGGATGGCCGTGCAAGCAGAGAATCGGAAACCCTTTGCCTTTGACGGAAACACTGAGTTTTTGATGCGACATTTTTTAACTGTTTGGGCGGTGCGTTGTCCCCCGCTATAAATTGTATATTCCAGCCGTTAAAAGCTGGGGTTTCGGACAATGTAATCTGCAATTTTAGAAATAGACTGGCGCATTTGTAGCTCGCCGCTGCGGCTGTCAATCACAGTAATCACATAGGCCTCGTCGTCAATGCTCATCGCTAAAGTTGTGCCGAGTACCCAGGAATTTTGACCGGTTTTTTCCCCCAACCACTGAGCTTTAGTTCCTTCCAAGGCGGCAAATCCCAGAGCGTGATCGTACTGGCGGTTGAGAGTTTCTATTAACAGTTTAGCACCGGGTGTTTCGCCGTTGTAAATTTGCACCATCATTTCGGTGAGTTCGTTAGCAGTCACGCGGTTGCGACCAGAACCGGGGTTGGAGGGCATAATTCTTTCCCCCATTAATTTGAAGTTGACGCGGGTGACTTCGTAGCCGCTATTATCTAAATATTGATTGATGTAATCCGAACCTAAATAATCGATTAGTTGATTGGTGGCGATATTGCTGCTGCGATAGATCATTTCTTCTAACAGTAGCTGTAGCGGGTAATTGCGATTGGAGGTAATCTTTGCCGATGCGTCTTCGGTGAAATTACCCCGACTGACTAATACTTCCTGGTTCAGACTAATTTTTTCTTTATCGACTTTTTGCATCAGGGCGACAGCAATCGGCAGTTTAATTAAGCTGGCTGGACTGACAGGAGGTACATCGCCCCGGAGGTTTACGCATTCTCTAGAAAGGTTGCAAATACCGATCGAAGCTTGAGCCGACAAGCCGCTTTCGCGGGCAAGCGCACCCAACAAATCAGATTTTGCTTGCTGCACTTGAGAGGTTGCTGCTGTTAAATTTTCCCGGTATTCTTGGGTTTTTGAGGCAGTGACGGAAGCTAAAAATGAATTTTGAGGAACTTCCTGCAAGTTGTTGAGGGCCTGGTTCCAGAAAAATTGAGTTTGCTGCGAAGATGCGATCGACTTATTTGGCTGCCGTTTAGTTTCTACGGCTCTGTTGGCTAAACGGACTGCTTGCTGTAAGTTGTCGTTAGCCCTCTGTTCTACTAATATTTGAGCTTCCACCGCTTGCAACTGCTGTAGTAGCTGTTCTTGAGGATTGGCTGCGAAGGGAACTAAGCCGGAGAGGATGGTTGGTTCTGGGGAGGGAGAGGAGGGTTGTTCTAATTCGGTGATCAGGCGATCGCGAATTTTGTAGAGTTCGTCTAGGGAACGCGGGTTAGATGATTGAGAGAATGAACTTGCGATGGTTAACATCTGAACCAGTCCAATGCCGGCTACTACTGCCGCCATCTTGTTGGCGATCGACAAAAAACGCCTGAGTTCTGGCATATTTAACATCCTCAACACAACCAAATTCTATATAAGCAGCTATTGTTACATCAGTCAAAGGGTTTTAGATTTTAGATTTGTTCTTCAATCTAAAATCTAAAATCTAAAATCTAAAATGGTTTTGATCGCGCCAATGTGGCAAAATAACCAAAATAAAGGGAGCGATCGCACGAAGGCAATCAACCCCCTCTAAATATTGCGAACTATCTACTTTCTGCGCCGCCGTCGCCAGTCAGCACCCAACCGCTTGAGGTAATCCCAGCCGCGTTGGGGCCAGACATGATCGCTACCAATCTTTTCGGCAATCCAGCGAGCGACTTTGGGGCCTGTCCAGTCTCCGCCGTCGGGGGCGGGGCCTTGCAGCGCTTGTCGCAGTTCTTCTTGCTGTTCTGGATTCAGCAAGGATTTTGCAGGAGGGGGCTGGCGGTCTCCGCTGCGATTTCTCACAGAGTTAGGCCCTTCTCGGTTATAGCGCTGGACAATTTCTTTGGCGTAGTCGTAGTTGAGGCCTACGACTTGGGCTGCTTGTTTGATAGTCCAATTTCTGGAAACTAACAGCAGCAAGTGCCAGCGGCGCGACTCTGTGGTGTTTTGTGCCTGCCGGTAGCGAATTTTGAGTTCCTCTGCCGTCAGGTGGGATTCTAAGTGAGCTTTAGGTGGCATTCCTCCAACGGGGCATCGGGAACTTCTTACCATATTTCTCTCGGTTTGGGGAGAATTCCGGATGAAATTTTGATGCTGGGGATCGTTCGGGCAAATAAGTAGCTTTTTTTGCCACAGAGGCACGCAGCTAGTCGCACTTGAGGAAGGACTGATGTTTTTTTTGCAGGTGCGCGCAACAAAAGACCTCGGTGTGGCGGTGAGTGTTTCGAGCTTTTTTGTGAACCCCAGATTTCTGACAGGCTTTTTGAGCTCTAGTACAATGGGCGTGGATCGGAAAAGGTCGATTACTATTTTCTTCGATCGCGCAGCCGCCATTAAATCACTCAGATGACTGATAACTTTCAGTCATTTTTGACTAAAAAAGTGTTCTTCATAATCTGGTCCTAATTATTAGGGTATCGACCGCCCTAATCTAATACTTTATTATCAGAATCTTCTATTCTCAGTTCATTTATTTATGGATTTTCAGGACGCCATTCCTCTCGTCATAAATCAGCTTTATATGCTTCCAACTATGCTTTTCAAAATAATCATATCTAACAAAACTGGTAAGTATTATTAATAAAGAAATAGTATTGTCTGAAGATTCCCGCAATAAAGCAGTCATAATCTGGTATTAGTGGATTTTTTATGCCCTCTTTTTCTACCATGAATTATGGGTTGCATCGAAGAGAAGCTGGGCTCTAATATTTTAGAATTTAGATTACAGAATTTGGAAGGACTGATTTCCTAATGATTGTGATATTGCATACACATTCTTGGAGGCAGAACCTAATTATGTAGAGGCCGGATTGCCCACTTTCCCCCTTACTTATATAAATATCGAGTCAAACCACTTTTTGCATAAGTTTTGATACAGTTGCATTCTTGGTTTGTTAAAAGATGAGGTAAAAAACTCGATCGCTATTTTGTGTTCGGTGGGATTTGGGGAATTTAATCTATTGTAGATAAAATGACTGATCGCGCGTTAGCGGAACCCTCTTCGAGGCTCGAACTTTCGCCACAAAAATAGCCGACTTTACCTTCGGGCTGTAAGCAGGTACAATTGCCAGTTATATTAACTGTATTGTCTCAAAGTAGAAATGATAAAGGTACGAGCATGGCATCCATCCGCGAGTTGCACCGACAACTGGTCAATAAAGAACGCTCTGCTGTGGAAATTACTCAAGAAGCATTAGACCGAATTACCCAGCTAGAGCCGAAGTTGAAAAGCTTTCTGTGCGTGACAGCAGACAGCGCACTGGCGCAGGCCCATAAAGTGGATGCCCAAATCGCAGCCGGAGAGCAAATTGGCCTGTTGGCCGGCATCCCGATCGCCGTTAAAGATAATATGTGCACCGAGGGCGTTCCCACAACCTGCGCCTCTCGGATTTTGGAGAATTTTGTGCCTCCCTACGATGCCACCGTCGTCTCCAAACTCCAAGCAGCCGGTGCGGTGATTGTGGGTAAGGCGAATATGGACGAGTTTGCAATGGGGAGCTCGACAGAAACTTCTGCCTATCAAGTTACCGCGAATCCGTGGGACTTGGAGCGCGTACCCGGCGGGTCTTCTGGCGGTTCTGCCGCAGCGGTAGCCGCTGGAGAATGCGTCGTGAGTTTGGGTTCGGATACTGGGGGATCAATCCGCCAACCTGCTGCTTTTTGCGGTTTGGTGGGGCTGAAACCGACTTATGGGTTGGTTTCTCGCTACGGTTTGGTGGCCTATGCTTCTTCTCTCGATCAAATCGGGCCCTTTGGCCGGACTGTTGAGGATTCGGCGATTTTGTTGGGGGCGATCGCCGGTTATGATCCGAGAGATTCCACGAGTCTTAATGTCCCAATTCCTGACTACGCTCAAGCTTTAAGACCCAGTTTGCGACCGAAGGGTCAGATTAGAATTGGTGTAATTAAAGAAACTTTTGGTGTAGGGCTGGACTCGGGGGTTAAAGACGCTGTTACTAAGGCGATCGAGCAATTTCAACAATTGGGCGCAGAAATTCAAGTCATTTCTTGTCCCCGGTTCCGCTACGGTTTGCCCACTTACTACATCATTGCTCCCTCGGAAGCTTCGGCAAATTTGGCGCGATATGATGGAGTTAAGTACGGTTTCCGGTCTCCAGACCCCGATAATCTTTTGGATATGTATGCCAAAACCCGCTCTCAAGGGTTCGGTGCGGAAGTTAAACGCCGGATTGCGATCGGCACTTACGTATTGTCGGCTGGATATTACGATGCCTATTATCTAAAAGCTCAAAAAGTTCGGACTTTGATTAAAGAAGACTTTGAAAAAGCTTTTTCTCAAGTTGATGTTTTAGTCTGTCCCACTGCTCCTACTACCGCATTTAAGGCAGGCGAAAAATTCAATGATCCCCTGAGTATGTATTTGTCAGATTTGATGACTATTCCCGTGAATCTTGCTGGTTTGCCAGCTTTGAGTTTGCCCTGCGGATTTGATGATAAAGGACTGCCCGTGGGTATACAACTGATTGGTAATGTTTTGCAAGAATCTCGGTTGTTTCAGGTGGCTCACGCTTACGAACAGTCTACGAATTGGCACTTACACCACCCCGAATTGCATTAATTTTTGGAAATCGGCGGAATACGGTGGCGGAAGTTAGTAATCGATCTTGGCTAATTGTCTGAATTAATAATTTGCCATTAGCTTTTGAGCGATCTCTAATTTCCCGCGTGCTCTATCTATGAACAATTTGCTAGTATTCCTTTTGTCTAAATCGCTAATAGCTTTTGGGATAGTTTTGGCCGTTGCTTATTCTGCTGCTTGTGTATTCCTCTTTGTAGCGCAAGGTAAGTTTATCTTTTTTCCGGCGCGGGCGATCGAAACTACGCCAGATGATTTTCAGTTGCAATATCAAGATGTCTGGCTGCCAATTCCAACTAAAACAGGCGCGGTGGACAGCGTGCACGGGTGGTGGATTCCTGCCTCGGAAAATCCCCCCAGCCCCCCCGAAGCTAGGGGTGGAGCAAGAAAGGGGGAGGCTGTTCCCTCTGTTAACACCGGAGACTCGGATACCCCCCCCAGCCCCCCCTTGCCAAGGGGGGGAGCTAGAGGAGTCGGAACGTCCCCGCAAAGTGAGAGACCGGCAGTCGCTCCGGTTCCCCCCCTTAACAAGGGGGGGTTAGGGGCCGGGCTGTTTGATTCTCACCAAAAACGAGGTTTTTGTAGGGGTAGTGCCCCCGTGCCTACCCCCGCCACCAACCATCGAATGGGGGTTTCTGGCAAAAAGGGCCGGCACGGGGGCACGGCCCCTACCAAGAATGAAACCGCCCTGGGGTTAGGGAAGGTAGTTTTGTACCTGCACGGCAATGCTTCAAATGTGGGATCAAATGTCGAACACGCTTATCGATTTCATGGGTTAGGTTTGTCGGTATTTGTGATGGATTATCGTGGTTATGGCAAAAGCCAGGGCGATTTTCCGAGTGAATCTCAGGTTTATGAGGATGCTCAACTTGCTTGGGATTATTTGGTGAAACAGCGGGGGATTAACCCGAATCAAATTTATCTCTACGGTCATTCTTTGGGAGGGGCGATCGCGATCGATCTAGCCTTGCGTCACCCGGAGGCAGCAGGGGTAATTGTAGAAGGCTCTTTTACTTCGACGCGGGCGATGGTGAATTTCCAAAAAGGGCTGTTTTGGATGTTTCCGATAGATGTTTTACTGACACAGCGGTTTGATTCTCTTTCAAAAGTCGATCGGCTGCAAATGCCCGTGCTGTTTATTCACGGGGCTGCTGACAATGTAGTTCCAGTGGAAATGACCAAAAAACTGTTTGATGCAGCACCTGAACCCAAACAGTTGTATATAGTTCCTGATGGAGGTCACAATAATGTGGCACAGATCGGGGGCACAGAATATCTGCAAATACTGAGCCAATTTTTAGGTTCTTCACAGTAGATAAAAGCTCTTGGCGGTAACAGGTTAAGTTTGATATCTGTACCGCCTGCTCGCACTTCTAACAGTAGATATCTAAAGCGGAGCAGTTATCCCGATGATATCGCTTAGTATAACCTTAATACATTCAGCCACCAGTCATTCAAGGCATAGCAATAATTGCAGTAATTGTTCGTGTTTATAGCTTGTTCTTTCTTAACTTCGCAGCCTCGCCGAGAGGTTTTTCTGTCCGGCATCCGGGCGCCGCAGAGATTGGCATCTATGAGATTAGCTTTGTTCAATCTCGCATCCCTCAAGTCGGCATTTCTCAGGTCTGCACCGCTGAGATTTGCACCGCTTAAATCGGCTTCTTTGAGGTCTGCACCCCTGAGATTTGCACCGCTTAAATCTGCATTTCTCAGGTCGGTTCGAGTTAGTTTAGCGGCGCTCAAATTACTGCATTTTAAGTTAGCCAACTGGAGGGATGCGTCTCGCAGAAAACTCTCGCTGAGGTTGGCATTTTCTAAGTTGGCTCCCCTGATGTCGGCCCTGCTCATGTCGGCTTTGCTGAGGTCGGCGTCAGCCAAAAAGGCGTTTCTCATGTTGGCGTTGTTTAAATTAGCTTCCATTAAGTCAGCCGCAGTCAAGTCGGCATCAACTAAGTCGGCCCTGCTGAGAGTGGCGCGGCTCAAGGAAGCGCCAAACAAATCTGCACGGCTCAAGGAAGCGCCAAATAAGTCGCATCCGGGACATCCTCTGGTTTCTAGCAGCCGCTTTACTAGAGACAGATTTTGAGCTTGTAAGGGAAGTGCGGCGCAAAATGGGAGTAGCATTATCGCTGCAGTCAGAATTTTGAGTTTGATTTTGGTCATAGTCTGGGTAAGTTCTGTAACTGCCTTTCATCACGGATTTGTCTGCTGGACTTACGTGCGGGGGACCAAAAACCCGGTTTCCTTGTTAATTCCTCGCTGCCAAACCCAATATTCTAAGCAGAAACTGGGTTGTTTGCGTAAGTCCTAGTCTATTGACACTCCCTGCGCTGAAGCGACAGGGATTCTTAAGCCCATAATTTATGTCTTAAAGGCGCTGACAATTCGCCCCTACTGATTCCGCTTAGATCAAGTCCAAGCATTACCGCTACTTTTCTAAGCTGTTGTGCCTTTAAATAGGGTATAATAAAAAATTAGTTTAGTCAATTTATACAAAAATGCCAGCTAAAAAC
>NZ_JAUBUC010000137.1:0-13082 GCF_036705285.1 Microcoleus sp. B4-C1
AGCAATCCTAAATGATTCGTGTAATTCTTGTAGGGGCAAACCCCCCGTGGTTGCCCCGATGCAGGCTGGGGTAGGCAGGGGGAGTAGGGGTAGCACTACCCCTACATATTTTTACAAATGATGCGAGGATTGCTATAGTACCAAGGATTTTTTGATTTCACTATAGCTACTAAGAGTTTGTGCAAGTCAGTAGCTGTGGGAAGTTTGAGCTTTTCACTCTCGTTGGTTTTATTGTGGTGAAGTATATTTGGGGTCAACCACAATCCCCAATTCAACGCATGACGCGCTACTCCACAATGCTGGGCTAACAATGTGCGAGTAAGTTGATTATTCAGTTTCAATTCGGTTTTGAAGCCTAACAGCATTTTTACCTCTCTATCGCTTTGAATCACGCTATATACTGCTTCAATCCCTACTCATTTCAGAAGGAATGAGTAGATGTGAGTAGGATTTTGGTTACAGTTTCTCACCCTCAGTGCCGATCGACCTTTTTGCTCGCCCCCCGCGAGCGTCATCGGCTCGCGTCATTACCCTATTCTAAGGCAGCACGGTTCAAATCCCTAGTCCGCCGAAGGATGGCGTCCGCTTGGGGGTAGCGATGGCTTTTCTGACGATCGAGCCGCAACTAAAGCCTGGTACAATCAATAGAAAGTTTTTGACGGACTGACCTTTTTCAGCTTTAGCCTATGGCAGTCTTCGCAGTGAGAGCTAGTCTTTAATCAAGTGGCATTGGTACTGCTGTCTCATTCCTCCAGACAACTGGTGACGCCCGTACTTTCTGGAAGTTCTCCCGTGAGAACGTGCTATGCGTTAGTGCTGAAGAAAAGTTAGAAAAAATGCTATCCCCCGATTGGGCAAACAATACCAAGAAGTAAGACTTAATTGGCAAAAAGTGATCCTTACTTGCCTACACTTGTTTACTTTAGGTAAGTTGACTAAAAATCACAGGCAGTGTTATCTTTAGTCAAGAACCTTTGGCTTAAGGGGGATAGCCTACTTATGTTGGAATTAGCCGTCTACCCAACAGCGTAGGAAGTAAACACCACTTATCTTTTAGGCCTTTAAGTAACTTAAAGTAAGTTGGGATAGGTTTTACGAAGCAGAGGACTATTAGTGTGCTGTATCTAGCGGAAGTACAAAAACAGAGAAGCGGCTTTGGTCTCGGTGGCGGTAAGGCTGAACTGAAACTGCTAGCTTGTCAGCGGGGCGAACATAACTGGAGCGCCGTACCAGGTGATGACGCGATCCCAGTTGAGGAAGCTAATAAGTTTAACGACGGCACGCTGGTGCTGGTTGAGTTGAGCGCTAGCAAGCAAGTGCAGCGGATTCAGGAGGCGGCCCGCCAGTTGGTGAGCATTCTGCAAAATTTCTCGCGATTGCAGGACAAGTTTAAGGATAAGGAAGAGGAAATTGAACAGTGGAAGGCTTCTCTGACGTTTTCGAGTCAGGAACTCAATCGCCGGGAAATGGAAATGCAAGCCCGCGAAGAGCAGTTGGCTCAAATGGAAGAGGAGTTGGAGCGACTGGAGGCTCAGCGCTCAGAAATTGAGAATACTCGAGATGAAGCTAACCGACTGCGAGAAGAAGTCGATCGCAGTCGCGTGGAAATTGAGACGGCTTGGGAACAGTTGCGGGGCGAGCAGCAACGGGTGGCCCAGCAGCAGTCTGAGGTTCGGCAGGGGCCAGTAGTTGATGAGCAGCAGACTCAGAGGATTCAGGAGTTGATGCAGAAGCTGGGAGGGGCAATTGCTTCGGCCCAAGGGGTGCGGGAACAAATGAATCAGTCTCTTGGTGCGGTGGGCGCTCAGCAGGCAATTCTGGATCAGCACTGGCAGCAGTTGGAGCAAAAACAGAGCATAGCTCAACAGCAACAAGAAGAGGTCGATCGACTTTTGCAGAGCCTCCAAAACCGCTGGCAAGAGTGGTACCAATCTCAAGATGCTTTGGCCGGGGCTCGGGCGGATCTTAAAGGGCTGCAAAGTACCCTTAGCGCTAAGCAGGATCAGGCTCAGTCGGTGTCTTTGCAGGTGCGGGCTGTTGAGGATCTTTACCAGCAAGTTTCCAGGCTCGCATCTGCTTCGGGTACTGCAGGTACTCCGCAGAAAGTAGATGTGTCATCTCTGGAGAAGATGCCTGTTGATGAGTTACAGGGGCTGGTGCAACACCTGCAACAGGATTTGGAAAAGGTGTTCCGGTTTGTTAACGATCAAGAGGAGGAGTTGACTCTGCAGCGGGAGACAATCGAGGAGCTGCAAGGGAAAATTCAAGCGGCTTCCGAGTACGATCGCATGGCTTTGGAAAATGAAATGGCAGATGAACTCGAAAGTTATCAGATGTTAAACGAAACTCTGGTGGGACAGCGCCTCCGGTTGCAGGAACGGGAAGATGTTTTAAAGCAGCATCAGGCGGTGCTGTGGCGACGGCTGGGTACTGCTAATGCTCCAAAACAAGAGCGAGGAGATATTGATTTGGGGCCGATTGTCGCACAGCTCAATACTCAGCGGCAGCAGCAAAGCCAAGAATTGCAAAGACTGGAAAACGAAATTCAGCAGGTGCGGGAAGCGGTATCCCAAATTGAGGCAAATGTCAACCGCCTCCAGGGGGAAAGTGAGGCGAAACGCTACGAACTCAAGCAGTTAGAGCAGAATTTGTTCAACCAGAAAGGTGCAGTGGCGCAACTCTGGGGCAGGGTGAATGTTTATCAAGAAATGTTGCAGCCGGTGCAGGACAATTTGAATGCGCTACGCCAAAAGCTCGAAGCGGTGGCGGGGGAACTCGATCGCGTGCAGCAGACAGGAGAGGAGCAAGATCGGGTAGTTTCTGAGTTGCGGCAAGTCCTTTCGGGTTTGATCACAGCTTAAAATTTAACTAACAGCCGGCGCCGTCCCTCGGTATATTTAGAGGGGATTAATCAGAGCGCTGCGCCCCGTACCCCGTTGGGAATGGAGCCCGCGTGATGAAAGGCTCGTCGGGTGTAGGTACGGAAACCGACAATTATTCTTTTATACCCCAAGATGATCGGGAAATACTCGCTATACTATATTAGCAAGTGGGGGTGGAACTACCTCACTATAAAAAGCCTTTGAAAAAAAGGAAAAAGAAGCCTGCGGTCTAACTGTACTCAATTGACCGTCAGGTTTGTTCACTATCTAAAATTATCGAAGGGTGTTCGACTCGACCGATCGCTCCTCCAGGAAATGGATCGGTTTGCGATCGGTTGGGCGCTACGATTAAGCTGGTGAGTTTTTCTACGCTTTCAAAACTGGGCGCCGAGGGCAATATTTGTTGCAGTAGTTGCCGCATTGCCCGTCGCTGCAAGGCCAGGGGTGCTTCCCGCAAAATAGGGCGATTTAACTTGACGGGAAGTTGAAAATTCACCTGTGGGCTGTCTGCAATTGGAGACATTGCTCGCTGTAGCAAGTTGCTGGCTGCAAGTTCGAGATATTCTACGTCGGCGCGGAGGAGTTCGGCTGTTTGAGCTAGCGCTTGTTGGGCTTTTGGATTGAAATGAGTTTCCAAATAAGGCAATAATTCCGATCGAATCCGGTTGCGAGTATATTGCAAGTCTTGATTTGTGTAATCTTCCCAAATGGGTAGTTTTTGCTCTTGACAAAATTGACCGGTTTGCGATCGAGTTATTTCGAGCAAGGGACGAACTAAATAGATTTTAGATTGTAGATTTTGGATTGTAGATTGGGAATTTTCATCCTGATTTTCCAATCTAAAATCGGCCGATATTTGCGAGTTGGGATTTTCGCCGGAATTCCCCAATCTAAAATCTAAAATCGGCAATCCAAAATCGGCGAGGGGCCGTGTCCAGGTGAGGGCGGAAAGTCCGTCGGCACCACTGCCACGAATCAGGTTGTAGAGGAGTGTTTCGGCGCGATCGCTGGCGGTGTGGCCTGTAACAATGTAGGGGTAGTTGTGGGCGATCGCAATTTCGGTTAAAGCTTGATATCGCCACTTTCTGGCGGCTGCTTCTGTTTTGGGGATGTCCGAGGCTGTTTCCAAATAGTAGGATATTCCCCAGTTTTTAGCTAATTGTTCTACATGATTAGCCGACGCTTGCGAGTCAGAACGCCAACGGTGATCGCAGTGAACAATCGCTAGATTCCACCCCCATTTTGGCTGCAAATCTAGCAGTAATTTAATTAAACACAGAGAATCTTGTCCGCCCGATACTGCTACTAGCAATCGCTGATTTGATGGCAATATTTGTCGGTACAGCAGCGTCCTGTGAACTTGAGCGTGCAGGTGCGTCCAATTGGAAGATTCAGCCATGAGATCAGTTTTTCATTAAGCAAAAATAAGGAAGTTAGACAACGAGGAGTGTACGGGATTTAACCGATGGATTTTGAGCAAAGAAGGGGAAATATCCCCCTCTCCCAATCTCTCAGTCTTTGCCTTCCTAGCTCCACATTCCTATACTTTGGGGGTCGCGGTCTGGATACCTAGAAATAGGAAAATGATTACTTATTTCTGTTGAGTCACATTGATTTAATGGCTCATCTATATCGGTTTGATTTGAGCTAGCTACGGCGTAGTTTTGCACGGTGTCTGATCTTTCGGCAGCGGCAGGAAGGGCTTTTTGCTCTTTGATTTCAGGTTCCAGCGGAATGAACTCCAGACGCATTCTAAGTTTTCCTTTAGTCCAGTCTTTGCCAGCACTTAATAGCTCGCAATCCAGGCCGTCTGAGAATAATTTTTCGTCTACCAATTTTGCCTGCATAATTGCCATAAATTCGCTGACTTTGAATGTACATTGATACATCAAAGCGCTGGTAGGGGCAGACACAACATCGTCTTCTTGGGGAAATATTGGGGATTCGTCCATATTAATTGTCCTTATTTTAATGAAGGAAGTTCGGCAACGGATTTTGTAACGGATGTAACGGAGGTGAGGAAGACCGAAGTTATAAGAAGGAAGAGGGAGTTAATTATTAGAATCTCGCTGGTTGAGTAAGGTGGGAATTGCCCACCCTACAACCGGAGATGAGATTAATCCCGGTTCTTTGACTTATCCTGTTCTTCTGTGGCCCATTGGTGGATCGGGAATTAGAAAAACCAACCGTAGGAATGTAAACCTTTGCCTAACAGATTAACGCCTAGATAGCAAATCCAAACTACCACAAAACCTGTGGCGGCTAAAATTGCTGGGCGTCTTCCCTGCCAGCCGCGAGTGATGCGGGCGTGCAAGTAGGCAGCAAATACCAACCAAGTAATTAGCGCCCAAGTTTCTTTCGGGTCCCAACTCCAGTATGATCCCCAAGCTTCGTTAGCCCAAACCGCACCGGCAATAATGCCAACTGTCAGTAAGGGGAATCCTAAACCGATGATGCGATAGCTAATGTTATCAAGAGTTTCTGCTAGATTCAACCGCTGGGGCGAGAGAAGTTCTGCGGTTTGAGTTGGGGCGGTTGATGAGGTTTGAACGGTGGCTAATTCGAGCACTGCGGTGGTGCCCAAACCGTTATTGTTGGAGTTGAAAGAGGGTTCGCTGAAAGCTAAGGCGCTGTCGGCGCTGGTTTCTGCAATTTGAGGTTCGGGGTTTTGAGGGCGTTGGAGGCGGTAGTTGCCGTTGCGGTTGCTGTTGGTGCCGAAGGAACTACCGGTAAGTTCGATTTTTTGGCCGCGGGTGACGATCAAAAATGCGATCGCCAGTAGCGCTCCTACCATTAAAGTTGAGTAACTGAGCATCATGACGCTAACGTGCATCATCAGCCAGTTTGATTTGAGGGCGGGTACTAGGGGCTCTGCAGATTGCATGGTTGCGGGCAGAGTCAGGGCTGCAAAGGCGGATATTGCCATTGCTACGGGGGATGTGGCTACTCCTACTAAGCGGGAACGACTCATGTTTTCCGCGACTAGGTGGATGGCGGTGATTCCCCAAACTAGGAAAAATAGGGATTCGTAGAGGTTGCTTAAGGGGAAGTAGCCTGCTTCTATCCATCGAGAACCGAGTAAAGCGGCGATGGATAGGTTGGCGACGGCCATTCCTGCGGTTCCTAGGGCCCCCAGGTAGGGAATGCCGGGGAATGCTGCGCCAACCCAGTAAATGAGCATTGTGGAGAACAAAACGGCAAAGGAGATGTTGTCCAGCCAGTTCTGGAGTACGACCAGATCCATAAAAATTACTCCGGTAGTGTTTTTACTTATTTTTGCTAACTAGATCGATCGTACTGGGGTTGGGCAGTTTTGGGTTTGGGATTTTGAATTTTTGTGGCAATTATGAGTGATTGGCGGTTGTTGAGGTACGAGTGGGCGATCGCGCGGACGCATCAAACAAGCTACTATTGACCCACCAGACGAGTGTCACCCCGTCAAGTCACGCTTGTTGATTCTGGCTGAGGGCTTGAGGTTGGACGAGTTCCAAGTAAGGAAACACGGAATGCTGAGGGGCGAAATTCGATCGCCCATTAACAAAATTAGGACTTACGCACGGGGGGCCAGAAACCGGGTTTTTTTAGAAAAATCCTTCGTTCGTACTCGAAGATTAAGTAAAAAACCCGGTTTCTTGGTCGGGAGTGCGTCTAGGACTGAAAATATAGGATGTTTTTTGATCTGGGGCTATCTGGAATCCTTTAGAATTGATTGAGCAGATTACCGACTTGCTGTTTTTGCAACCAGCAAAAAAATGGAAGCCCCCGACAATCGTTGTGGATACTCCCCAAATTTTAGACCAAAGCTCAACCTCCCAGATTTATCAAGGCGAGTCAATTCTAAAATCTAAAATCTAAAATCTAAAATCGACTGACGGTTCGAGCATTTGCATAGGTTAGAGGAGATGTTTGGTTAATGCGTCGAGATTCAATATTTTACAAGTTATTTCAAGAAGCTCCGACGCTGCTGTTTGAGCTATTGGAAGAGTCACCATCGAATGCGGAACAGTATCGATTTGACTCCGTTGCTGTGAAGGAACCGAAGTTTGAAATTGATGGGGTGTTTTTGCCGCCGGATGCTGAGCCTGGAGTTGTATATTTCTGTGAGGTGCAGTTTCAGCGGGATGAATTGTTGTATGAGCGATTGTTTGGTGAGTCGTTTTTGTATTTTTATCGCAACCGTCAGCGATTTACAGATTGGGAAGCGGTGGTAATTTATCCGAGTCGATCGACTGAACAATCAGAAACGCATCCGTATAGATCGCTCTTGAACTGCAATCAGGTGCATCGGGTATATTTGGATGAGTTGGGGGAGATTGAACAGTTGCCGCTGGGGGTGGCGCTGATGGCTTTGACGACGATCGACGAAGCGAGTACGCCCGAAGCGGCGCGATTGTTGCTGGCGCGATCGCAGCGGGAGGAATCTGAGGCAGCGAGTCGCGCCATAATAGATATGCTGACGACAATACTGGTTTACAAGTTTACCAATTTGAACCGAAGGGAGGCAGAGGCGATGTTAGGGATTACGCTTGAGGAAACTCGGTTTTATCGGGAAGCAAAGGAAGAAGGCATCGAACAAGGCATTGAACAAGGAATTGTACAAGGCATTGTGCAAGGCCGCGAACAAGAAGGAAGAGCTTTGATTTTACGTCAGTTAAATCGCCGTCTGTTAAATCGGCGAGTTGGAATATTACCGGAATATATCACGACTAGAATTGCTGATTTGTCGATCGAGCAAATTGAAACTCTAGCAGAGGAATTGTTAGATTTTCAGTCGATCGAGGATTTAGAGGTTTGGCTGGAGAATTTGCCACAGGGAGAGTGATACGAGGTTAGGAATTGCATTTGAGGGGGCGATCGCGCCATTTACGCGCACAAACACATCAAACGTACTCCCCCTCTACTTCCTGGGTTTTAGGGTTCTTTTGGTGCATCCGCCGTTGCTGAGAGGATGTTAAGGGTGCAATCGGGGATGATTCCGGCGATTTATACCAATTTTAAAAAAGAATGCAACAGTATTCTTGTCCCCCCCCTTTCCAAGGGGGGGCTAGGGGGGGTCGAAGAGTGTTGCACGATTTTAGATAAATAGCTAAGACGGGCTCTCCGGCCCATTCCACAAGAAAAGATGATTTTTGTGGGATGGGCCGGAGAGCCCGTCCTTTAATTGCATTAAAAGGACTTTTGCAAAAGGTCTATTTTCCTGTAGTTTCAGTCCCTCACAGTACCTCCGGCGAACGACTTCTTTTTAAAGCAATAGATAATTGCCTCAATCGTTCGCTAACTTCTAAATTCGATTCTTGTGACTTCAAGTTATCAGGTATTTCAGCAAACAGAAGTGGATTTCCCTGCAACCACTCATTGAGAGCAACGCCAGTCCAAGTACCTTCTTTGTCTCGGAAACTATCAACTAAACCCTTTAGTTCTTGAATACAGTATGACTCAAAACCAGCCGCACTGAAAATTGCATAAATTAAGTATTCTTCAAACGCACTAATATCATTTCCTACCTCAAAAACTACAGCTTCTTCTTGTGGCGATTTTATGTCATTAGAAAAATCTCCCACTATTTGCGCTGCTACCCCAGCAATTTGTGTTGCTATTCCTGTAACTCCTAATACTTGTTGCCGAATCTCCGGATTAAATAGTAAATCTGAACCATATTTTACATATTTTTTGAGAACCCTAAATGCAGCTTCTTCCCCACTATAGTAGTTATCAATAATTTCAATATCTACCCCTAAAGTTTTGATTATTTTATTTCGAGTATCACTATTAACTGGGCCGCGAATCAGCGCTTCAGCAACTGGACGCGCAAAGCGTAAAAATAATACGCTTAAGCTATTCTCTAGTTTGGCTAAAAAATATTCCTCTGAATTTTCAATGAGCCTGGGTTTTACTTGATTACTTTCCCATAATAAACTTGTCATATATTCAACTAATTTTAATGCTTCATCCTTAAGTTCTAAAGCAAGTTGATGAGCAATTGCAGAGAGAAGCTTACTAATATCACCGTACAAATCATCACGCCAAGCAAAATTGGCTTTCATGCGGTCAAACTCTGGATTGGAGTTAGCAAGAAAGATAGTATCTTTCTTTTTAAATGTTTCCTCCCTAAGTTTCTGCATTTCATTGTCAACGATTTGTAAATATCGTTCTCTAAATTTTTCTATTTGAGTGAATGACTTAGCATTAGAACTATCTAAGGATTTGTTTACAACAGAATATTCATAGTATTTTTGTAAATCAGCTTTGATTGTTTCCCATTTTTGATTCCACCATTCTGTAAATAAAACCCGCCGATTATTTTCTTCAAATAGCTTGGCTTCTTCAGGATTTTCTGGATACTTTTTGCTGACTGTAATATAAATCTGTTCAGAATTGCTGAAAATCTTATTGATAGACGCTTCGCATCTTTTCTTTAAAATTGAGACACGCTCAGTGTTGATATAGTTAAATATTTTTTCCTTAATTTCTGGAATTCCAGTACCATTTTTATTCAGAGTTTCTTCATCGGTAATTCCAGTCAGTCTCTTCAACTGAGCTTCGATATTACTTGCATCCCCAATCTCTAACTTAGTCGGTTCTCCTGCTAAACCATTCAAAATTAGATAGGCTCCGGCTGAACCATATACAATGCGTTCAGGTGGAAGCTTTGCACGCTTTAACCAGTCTTGAGATGCTTCTTCTATATGTGTTTTAAGCGCCTCTGCACTACCTAATGAATCAATCCGACTTAAAAATACAAAAAGCTTATCAGCAACGGTGACGTTTTTATCGCCAAGTTCGGTAAACTTGATTATTTCTAGTTCCTTTTCTCGGAGGCTAGTAAACCGCTGTACCAATATCACCGCATCACAGTCAGAGAGCATTGCTTGTGCTTCGTCAACGTGCTTTGCTAAACCTGAATCTAAACCGGGAACATCATAAAAAACAATTCCTTCAGCCTGAGCAAGCTTGTTAGTATAAAGTCTCGCCTCTAAAACAGCGTGAGCATACTTTTCATCTGCTACATACTTCTTGAGTGGTTCTCTAATATCTTCGAGTCTAGTAAAGGGAAAAGTCAGATTACCTTCTCTTCTTACCTGTTGTAAAGTTATTTCGTTTGCTCGTATAGTATTTAGGTCTTCTTTCGCCCCAACTTTCTCCAGTTCCTTGAGTAAGTTGATAAACTCTTCTTCGGTTCTCGCTTGTACTTCCAGCCTTTGTTCAGACTCGTTTTCAACTGAATAAATTTGTGTTGTTGTAAATGTGCATCTGCCTCCCTTTGCTGGAAGTAAATCACATTGCAACCAAGCATTAATGAATGTGCTTTTTCCGGCTTTTTCTAGCCCGACAACAGCGATGCGAAACTCGCGCTTTTTGAGTCTTTCAAGTTGGCGGCGAGTAGGTTCTGCTTCTTGTAAAAGTACCTCTTTTAATCGAGCCGGAACTTCAGCCTGGGGTAACATAGCCAAGTTAAGCGCGTGTCGCTGCACGTTGAGAGCGTCGCTAAGACGAGCCTCATAGTAAGAAGATGCTGTTTTCCAATCCATTTTGGGGTTCCTTAAATGCGGTTAAAGTTTTCTAAGCCAGATAAATTTCTAAGACAAGCGTATTTTTGAATAATACGCTGTCCATAGTTGGGTAGGTTTCTTTTTAATATGTAAGGGCTTTCTTTGTCAATCATTTCTTGCCCCTGATTGATATCAATCCTAATATAAACTTCTCGGTTACTATTAGTTGGAATGTCTTCATTTGTTGCCATTTCTAAAACTAGCTCTTTTGAAGCAGCGTTTTCAACATCTGTGCATAGAAAATACGAGGCGTTATCTATAAGCGTTTTGAGGTCAGAGAACTCTAGACTGTTATCTGTAAAACTATTGGGACGCTTATCTCTTAAATCAATGATTACAGATGCTGGAACAACAAGACATAAAGCAGCAGTAATTGGTTCAGGAGGTGGTGACGGCAAAGAATCAGGTTGCCGATTTCTGGCATTACCTCTTAGGTTTTGCTTACGGTTATTTCTGTATTGGATACAGGCAAAGACTCCAACCAATAGGCTGCCTATAAACACAAGCCAAACAACTGTTTGCATATCTGGATTGTTAGGATGATTTAGTTTAGTCATTCTTTGGTTCAACCAATTTTGCTTAAAATAATGATCAAACGTATTTGGTTTTTCCATTAAAAGTTGATCGCCAGCAATCCTTTCATCGTCATTTAGTGAAGCATTCTTGTTGATACCAGTAGCAGTACATATGTCGTCTGCTGTTGATTTTTCTGCTTCAAGCAATATATGTATTACCTTGTACAAAACTCCCTTGTTTTCATTTGCTACCTGGGGGTAAACCAGCTCCCAAACGTCTTTATACAGTGTTTCTAGATGCTCATTTGCCACTTGAATTTTAATCCTCATTTTTTAAGAGTTTTCCTAATAAACCAAATTCTTCTGCTAATTCTTGGGCTTTTCGTTCCATAGGTTGCCAAACATTTTTTTGCTTTTCATAATCTAAAGTTATTTCTTGGTGAGCTTTATCTAGTCTAGCTTGATAACGATCGAGAATATCATTTTGAGTTTTATGTACCTCTTTTTTTAAACAATCAATTTGTTCTAGCAACCAACTGGCAATTTGTTTAACTAGGTCTGGTTCAGCTAATTTTACCTGACTATCCCAGTTTTTTAATAAATTCTCTGTGCTAGGAATTGTAGCATTATCGCTACATCGTGCTTCGTATTTGGGAACTAACCATAACCAGTGCCAAAAACTTCTACTCTCTTCCTCCCAATTGCCTTCTGTAATTGAAACACCAGATTCAAAACTTAAACTAATAAATGAAAGTTCTTTTTTAACTCGTATCAGTTGGGAATCAGGAAACCTGATTATTATGTGGGGTGCTTCTTTATTTGCTCCTTTTTCTAAATGGGATAAATGACAATTGAAAAGCTCGACCACGGCCTGGTACATCCTCTCTATTTCCTGATTAGAGATTTGTTTTAAAATATCTTTCATTACCAGATTCAAATGCTTAGACAAGTCGTTTAAGGCTTGATTTAGTAGTTCGAGATTTTTTTTATCCTCATCTGTTCTTGCTTCTCTTATTTCACCATCTCTAGCAGCAGACCCAGTGTAGCCTAAGTTTATTAGTCGTTTGAGGTTGCTTTCTAGAAGTTGTACCTGTGAATCATCTGCTTTTTTTAAATTTGGGTTTTTTACCAGTATCTGTCCCTTCTCCAAAGATTCTGCTACTGATTCTAAAACTTGATTTATTCCTCTACTTAATTCTCGGCTCCATCCATAAAGGGGGTATAATTTTTCTCCTAATTCCTTATAAGGTTCAACATCTTGAAGTTCCTTCAGGGTTTTTTGTAAATAGAACACCAGGTCGTCTTCTGACTTTTTTTCTATGACTTCTTTAAATTTCGCATCTATCTTTTCAAACGGCTTCCTCAAATTTGCATCGCTCAGTTGAAGAAAAATGTCTAGTGATGACCTGATGTGTGATATTTTTTCACATTCCTGTTGGTAGTGTTCTTCTGAACTGCTAAGAATGGCCGTGGTTGTTTGTACTGCCCACTCGGATACAGCATTTCCCGCAGCTACATTAAAACGTTCTATAGCTTGCGGTATTACTAACTGTGGAAAGTGTTGATTAATATGTTCCTTTAAGTGCTGCTGAAACTCTTCTGCATAAGATTCTTGCCATAATGCTTCAGCAACTCGGTTTCGATCGTGTCTCGACCATTTTTGTACGTTACGTGGCAGGACTTCTAATATGTCTTCATTAATTAATCCGTTAAAATTGTTGTCTGCCTTTTTACAAGCTTCAGCACTATAGATATCATCATTATTTTGGATCTGAAGGGCTAGTAGCGCAGGCCATGTACTAAGTTTGACAACTTGTAACTTCTCAATATCTTCTGTATATTCTTGTAATTGTTCATTCAATTCGTTTTTTATATCACATATAGCTTTTTCAACAAAGCGATTTTCTGTTTCAGGCCAATTTTTGTCGGCTCGAAAAACGTCAATCCGATTCAGAGTAAAGAGCATACGTGCAGGAGAACCACCCAAATCTTTTACCTGCTGTACAACTTCTTGCAGTAAGCTTTTTACTTTATGTGCATCGGTTTCTGCACTATTGTATGCAGGGTAAACGCATCTAAATTAATTTGACAAACACCTAAATTTGTGCATTACTAAATAACTAAAAAAAACTTTT
>NZ_JAUBUC010000213.1:0-1617 GCF_036705285.1 Microcoleus sp. B4-C1
CGGGCAAACACCGCTATCAGCCAAGAAATTAGGTAAATCTAAATCAGACAGCGACAAAGAACCCAATAACTGATGCAAGTAGTCAAACTCGTGCTGCCAATCCCCAAAACCCGCACTCGGAGTCACAATTTTTTCTAATATAAAACTTTTCGGTCGTTTCCGACTCTTTGTTTTACTTGAATTCCCAAAACCTTGAGCCTGTTTGCGTTTTTTGCCACCAAAATTTAGCCAACCCATAACTTTTGCACCCTGATTAATATGAATTCGATCGCACGAACTTAATTAAATGTCTTCACACATTCAACCAAAACCCTTCCTTGCCAAGGATTTTTCAATAATCGTCACAATTTTCTGTTTATTTGAGAATTTACGCAAAATTAACAAAAATTCTGAATTGGCGAACACTTTACATCTGCCGCGCTTTGCTAACGGTCAGGCGGGCGATCGGACAAACACTTTGTTAATGCTTAGTTTTTATGATTTTTGCTTTTTCACACGATTATCATAAACCCAAATTTTGTTGGCTATCGTAAAGTTTCGGTAAAGTTTTTGGGATAGCAATTCCCGCCTCAAGCAAAACATCCGCTACACGCTCGTTTCCCGCGCAATGACAGGTTAAAAATGGGTAATTCCTAAAATAGTTAGAATTTACACTTGCTTTTTTTCGGCTTTCTGATAATATGAACACCAAGGTGAAATTTGGATTAAAGCCTAAAGCCCAAACAAATATCACTAAAGCTTCTTCACAAACAACTTAAATACTTCCCTGCTTCCTTGAAACAGGGGCCAACTTAGCCTTTGAATTTTCCGTTTCCAGAAAGACTTAGGGCGGCTCGAAAATCTCAAAAACCCAGCGGAGAAAACATACAAACACAATTGGGCGATCGATTCAAGACAATTCAATAATACTTACGCACAGTTCCCCCTGGTCGATCCGAAAGTCTAGATCCCCCTAAATCCCCCTTAAAAAGGGGGACTTTGAGTAAGTTGTCTGGTTCTCCCCGATGTTTTGGGAGACGAGTGAAACTCTTGTCCCCCCCTTCTTAAGGGGAGTAGGGGTTGGCTAGGGGGGATCGAGTTTCTGCCTAAAACGCGTAATTCCTTCTTCCTTCTTCCTTCTTCCTTCTTCCTTCTTCCTTCTACCAAACCATGCAACTAAAATCAGCGGTGCAGTGGATACCTCATCCCGACGGTTATTGGATACTTCGCAATCCCGAAGACATTACCTGTATTCAAGTTGACGACTTTGACAAACAGGTAATTTTGCAATTAAGTCAACAACCACTAACTAATATTCTCGCTGAATACGACCTGGATTTAGAAGATGTGCAAAATCTTTTGAAAGACTTAGCACAAGCAGGAATGCTAGAAGGAACCAAGCCACCGAAAGCCAAATTTAACCTGCTATCCTTCACAATTCCCCTAGTCAATCCCGATGTTTTGCTATCGCGGCACATCGACAAAATCCGCTGGATTTGGACGTGGGAATTTGGCTTCTTCCTGTGCGCTTTCATCGCTTCCTCTGTAGCAGTGTGGTTTGGTATCCGCTCAATAAGTAGGGGTAGCAGAGAAAAAAAGTAAGCAGAGTAAAAAAAGTGTTATAAAATAGGACACATG
>NZ_JAUBUC010000214.1:0-1594 GCF_036705285.1 Microcoleus sp. B4-C1
TTCAAGTTTTCTACTCCTGAATACCAACTATCTCCTGTTACCATTCTGGGTTTGACTCCCCAGCTTATTATTTCACTGTAATTGCTCAACCCCCTTGACAAGAAGACAAGATAGACATTAGATCAAGGAATGGAAAAACTCCCCGACCTAAAACAGCTATCGAACGAAGCAAAAGAAGCCTTGATAGTAGAGCTATGGGAGAAAATCCAAAAACTCACCGCAGCGTTAGCAACCACAGACCAACCAAAACTAGGCCCATCTCCCAAAAAAACTAGCAAAAATTCCAGCACTCCACCGTCCACAGGATTCAAGCCCAACATTAAGCCATCGAAAATTGAGGGGATAAAAAGACAAAAAAGCCTAGGAAGAGTCGGAGGCGGAAGAGAACTACATCCTCATCCCGACCAAACAATCATCGCCCAACTCAAAAATTGCCCCCAGTGTGGAGAGAAAGTCACCGGCGCCGCACAAAAATTGCAATCCGTCTACGAAAAAATCGAACTACCCCCAATTCGCCCCATCATCACCCGAATCGAACGTTATAGCGGTCGCTGCGCCTGTTGTCAAACCGAGTATCTTGCCCCCGTACCCGCAGGAATGGAACCGGGTTCACCATTTGGCAGTTCAATTCAAAGCCTGGTTACGTATCTGCGCTACACTCATGCGATCAGCTACGAACGGCTATCGTCCATATTGGCATCTGTCTTTGGACTCAAGATATCAGAAGGAGCAATCGCCAACCTATTAGAGAAAGTCAAAACGAGTTTAGATGACCAAGTAACTCAAATACTCCATCGGTTGCGGCGGGCAAAATTAATTTGTTCAGATGAAACCAGTGCGAGAGTTAATGGACAAAATCAGTGGGAGTGGGTGTTTCAGAACCCAGATGTTTGTTTACACGTCATCCGCCCGAGTCGAGGGACTGGGGTAATTAACGAAGTTCTAGCAGAACACCGTCCCGATATCTGGGTGTCAGATTTATTTAGCGCTCAAAAAAATCACCCAGCCCCACAATGGCAAGTGTGTTTGGCCCATCAACTGCGGGATTGCCAATATGCGATTGATGCTCTTGACAGAGTTTTTGCCCCAGGGATGAAGAGGTTATTATTAAGAGCTTTTATCATCCATCGACGACGAGAAAAAATCGACGATGCCAGACTCAAGCGATACCGAGAAAATTTACAGGAAAGATTAACCGGGATTTTAAATTTAGCGCCACATCATCCGGATGGTATCCGGTTACGAAAACGCTATGGTGGGCTAATTGACAATTTATTTCTATTTCTGGAAGATGCGGGGATTCCACCAACGAATAATAGTAGTGAACAGGCGATTAGGATGAGCGTGGTATTTCGCCGTGTGACTAATGGCTTCCGTTCGGAATGGGGGCGAGATTTGTTTGCTGCTGTTCGTTCAGTTGTCAATACTGGGAAGCGACAGGGTTTAACTGCTTATCAATCCATTCAACAAGCTCTCTCTATTGATGGCTCCCTTTTTTCCCCTAGTTGAGCAATTACATTTCACTTACCATTTCTCTAAAATAATCGTTTTTTGTTTGTCCCTGCTTTTTATCATATATTCTATAATTTATTGG
>NZ_JAUBUC010000215.1:0-1586 GCF_036705285.1 Microcoleus sp. B4-C1
CCCTCAATCGTTTGAGTTGCATAACTAATATTACGTCGCTGCACCATAGTTCTGGCAGCTAACTCAGCCGGATTATTATGTAGAGGTAATTCAGGGTGCTCTAAAACTCTAAGCAACTCCGATACTTTTGTCGCAGTTAAGTGTTTGCGTTCATCCAACAATTCATAGCCACTTTGAGTTTCAAAAAGCAGCCGAAATTTCGACCTTAAAAGCAGTGCAGCTTCAGTCCTGGGGTCATTTTTATAAGCTAATAATTCCCGATAATAATCCCAAAAATCATCGAGAAACTGCTCTAAAATTACTTGATGGCAATGGAATACCGGGCTTAACTTCTTGTAATGCCTTCCCTCATGCACCCAACATAACGCTCTATCAGTAGTGATTAACTTGAATTGGGGGGCATCATCGCAACAGAGAGTTTGTACGACTGGGCAATCTGTTTGCTGATGATAGAAAGCAATAGCTGCTGCTTCCTTAATCCGGGTAACTTGTTGGGAACCCAGTTTGGGTAAATACTTATTTAGTTTGTGATTAAACTGTGCCTCACTCAACACCGTTTCTTGAGGTAATAGCTTGAGAGCGTTTTGCCATTTAATCGGGATTTTGAAGTCCTCAATTAGTGAGAATGTCAGTGGATTTAGAATAAATTTCAGTTCTCGTCCGGGCTGTAATCCTTTCAATACCGTCAGTCGGTCTTTATTGGCTGTCGTAAAGTAGACTGTATATAAAGGGTTGCAGATGATATTGGTGGTATGGTTGACTCCACCTACACGCGCGCCTGTTTGGTCGAAGTGTTGCCAGGGGCTACTCGCTAGTCCTGAATCATAAACTTCTTTTTTCTCGGTTTTAAAACCGGAGTGGTTTTTGATTAGCAGGTTGGATAAATAACCTGCTGAAATGGAAATGCCTAAATCTGCTAAAAAATCTAGTAGTTTGCCTTGCGTCATATTGCCGCCTAGCGTACAAACTAATGATTAAGGCTTTGATTCCTGGTCCAAATTCTCCTTCGTAGCCCATTGGTAGTTCTGCTACATAAGTTTTTCGGAGTGAGGGTGAGTAATATTTCTGTTTACGGAACAATATGTTGTCGGTTGCCAAGCTGATATCTTGGATGATTACTTGTTCGTATCCTTTAAATTCTGCGTCTGCTGGCAGTTGGTCTGTGGGGTATTCTAGTATTTCTTCTCGATCTATTTTTATTGTGGCGTTCTTACTGCCTTTTTTGTGCTTTTTTGGCGTTTTTCGTTCTTTTTCTGAAGAGTGCTGACTTTTGAATCCTTTGGAGTTGGCTTTGATGTCTGGTTTTCCTTGTTCTCCCTTCAATCGGTTATTTTCATCTTTTAACCGTTGATTCTCTGATTCTAAGTTTTTGACTTTTAATTGTAATTGTTCTATGAGGTTCAGTAAGAGTTCTACTGTCTGACGCATTGATTCGTCTGCAATACCTGAGGGGTCGATGGTTTGCAGTATATTGGAGGATGACTTGTCTTGTGAAATAGTCTTTGGCGTCATGTGTCCTATTTTATAACACTTTTTTTACTCTGCTTACTTTTTTTCTCTGCTACCCCTACTTATTGAGCGGATAC
>NZ_JAUBUC010000216.1:0-104 GCF_036705285.1 Microcoleus sp. B4-C1
GTGAACCCGCCCCTTGTATCTTAAAAGAGTCAGTCAGGCGACCGAGCTGTCACTCAGGCGATCGAGCTGTCACTCAGGCGATCGAGCTGTCACTCAGGCGACCG
>NZ_JAUBUC010000216.1:204-1583 GCF_036705285.1 Microcoleus sp. B4-C1
AGCTGTCACTCAGGCGATCGAGCTGTCACTCAGGCGATCGAGCTGTCACTCAGGCGATCGAGCTGTCACTCAGGCGATCGAGCTGTCACTCAGGCGAGCTTACCTTCTTCTTGGTAAATCTAAAGAAACAAGAAAGTTTCTGACGCTTGGTGCAAGTTTCAGTGGAAAGTGCTGTTTAAGGACATCAGAAATTGGTGAAGTTGGCCCGCCCCTTAGACTGCATAAGTCTGTTGCGTAGATAAGCTCCCATTACTGATGACAGGCGCACATTAAGCTGGACAGTATCTTAGGCTCTCGCTCTTGTGATCGGGAAAGCCTGCATTGACAAGGTTAGTCTTCAATTGCCTGTCGGTTCGTTCATAAATCGGAGTATATTGGGAGCCAAAAATGACATCAACAGTCTTAGGCATAGACATCAGTAAAAAAGACTTTTATGTCTCATTGCTGACTGAAAGTCGTGCGACTAAACCCAAAAAGTTTACTAACAATACTCAAGGGTTTGAGAGTTTACATAACTGGCTCAAACAACAAAATGTAGTCGAGATCCATGCTTGTATGGAAGCTACTAGCATTTACGGGGACGCTTTAGCCGAATTCCTCTATGGGGCTGGCTTTCAGGTAAGTATCGTCAATCCGGCCCGGATTAAAGGGTTTGCTAAAAGCGAACTTCTGCGAACTAAAACCGACTCCGTAGATGCAGCACTGATTGCTCGTTTTTGTGCGGCGATGAAACCCGATCTGTGGACACCAACCGCGCCTGAAATCAAGGAATTACAAGCTTTGCTGCGACGGCTCGAATCTGTCACAGAAATGATGACGAGCGAACAAAACCGTTTGGAGACAGCTACGCCAACTGTTGCTGGGCTTACCCTTGCACATTTGGAGTACCTACAAGAGCAACAAAAACTAATCAAAAAACTGATTAGCGACCATTTTGACCAACATCCACATTTAAAACAACAGCGTGACCTATTGACCTCAATTCCTGGAATTGGTGAACAGACGGCCTCGGTATTGTTAGCTGAAATTCGTGATGTTTCCGATTACAACAATGCCCGTCAACTAGCCGCTTATGCAGGCTTGACTCCCTGTGAACGTAGTTCTGGGACTTCTGTTAAAGGCAAAACTCGTTTGTCATGCACCGGCAATGTCCGGCTGCGAAAAGCGTTGTATTTGCCGGCTGTAGTGGCAATGCGTTACAACCCCTTGCTGAAAGCTATGAGCGAGAGATTATTGGGTCGCGGAAAGGTCAAAATGCAGGTGATTGGTGCGCTGATGAGGAAACTGGTGCATTTGGCTTTTGGGATTTTAAAATCCCAAAAGCCTTTCGACCCCAATTATTTGACTGCTACCCCTTGACAGGTCAAGACAGTATCTAC
>NZ_JAUBUC010000138.1:0-12078 GCF_036705285.1 Microcoleus sp. B4-C1
GCAAGACTGTATTAATGGTGGCAGTGGCGATGACCTGTTATACGGCAATGAAGGTCAAGATACTATTAACGGTGATCAGGGTAATGACACTATTTACGGAGGGAAAGATAGCGATATTCTCAATGGGGGTGCAGGGGATGACTGGCTGTTTGGCGATGGGGGAGATGATACTTTGATTGGGGGTATTGGGAACGATCACTTTGTGTTAAGCGCTAATAGCGGTATTGATACTATCCTCAATTTTTCCGTAGGAAGTGATAAGTTTGTTCTGGCTGGTGGCTTGAGTTTTGAGGCTTTGCAAATTAACTCGATGGCGAATGGCACGCTGCTACAAGTTGCGGCGACTGGGGAGGTTTTGGCTCAGGTTTTTGGCGCTGATAATACTATTACTTCTCTGGATTTTATGACTCTTTCGAGTTAAGACAATCCTCACAAAAAACAGCGTGTAGGGTTCCATTCACACAGCACCTTACCGCTGTTCATTCAAAAAATCTAATCCTAAAAAAATAGCTGCGATGCTTCCTGCTACACAAATTTCTCGGTTTTTTATTTTCAACAAAACTTCGGTAAGTGGGATTAAAACTACTTCAATATCTTCTGTAATATCTAATTGTATTTGGCTGGCAAGCTTGACATTTTTAGCAAAGTATAGGTAGATAGAATTGGTGTCTTTTACCGGGTTATCATATAAGGTTGCTAGTTCCAAAATTTCTTCAGCAACATATCCCGTTTCTTCGGCAAGTTCTCTGGCGGCTGCCGATTTGCCGCTCTCTTCAGCAGGATTGAAAGATCCAGCAGGCAGTTCCAGCAAAATTTCGCCTACTCCGTGCCTGTATTGGCGCACTAATAAAAGTTCTTGCTGCTCTGTCGTGGCAAATACGAGGGCGATGTTGGGTCGGACATTAACAAAAAAGTCGTCTATAATTTGTCCGCTTGGCAATTCTATTTCATCTTGTCTAACCTGACACCACTTGTTGTTAAGAACGAAGCGCGATCGCAATAATTTCCATTTAGTTAAATTTTTCATATCGCAATAATGTTAAACTTTCAGCGTTATCCGAAGGCAAAATTTTCCCATCCATAATCTATTTCAGATCAAAAATTTCACCCAGCAGCCATGCCATACAAAAAATTACCACGAAAATTTTGGGAAGACTTACAAAAATTGACTGTTAATTATCTAGCACCCGGATTGTTTGCGATCGAGTCACTGAGTCTGAGTCTAGCAGTCGTTGCCGCAGTTGCAGCAGTGCCAGCAACACTGGAACCAGCAAATGCTTCTACAGTCACAAGTTGGAAATTCGATCCGGCGACAAATCAGCTAGAAATTACTCTCCCAGAGGGAACAACCCCCAGATATTCTCTACTCAATCCGTCTCAGATTGCTGTGGATTTGCCCAATACTGAGATCGGAGTAGATGCAACTCAGCTATACCCACAAGGTAGAGTGCGTTCTGTGGGGGTGAGTCAACTTCAACCGGGAACGGCGAGAATTCTGGTCAATTTGGCTCCTGGAGTCGGTTTCAGCGCGGGGAAAGTTCAATTCCAAAGAAGCGGGTTAGAAAATCGCTGGGTGTTGCTTCCTTCGATCGAACCGACTCGAATTATGGAAACTCCCGAAACTCAACCCCAGCCTGCCATACAAGTACCGCAAAACCACCGGCTGACAGATTCCAACTCAACTGCTGCCACAGAGGTCGATCGACCTGAGCCTCCTACTTCCCCGAATCCCGCTACAAATTATTCGCAGCCGCCAACTCCCAATGACCAAATCCGGCCGCTAAGAGTGCCTTTAGTCAATGTTCGCCTTGACGAACGCCGTGGGGTACAAGCTGCTGCTCTACCCCGCCTAGATCCTCAAATAACGGCTGCTGCACCCCAACAGCGGACGCTTACTTTTGGTGAACCGCTTCCTGGAGGACGATCGAATGCTCCTTTGCAGGCTGCGACTGGGGCGAATGTCTTGTTGCCGGCGGGCACGGAGCTGAGTTTACTATACCCGGGCGATCGGGCTTTGCGGCTGCAAGTGAAGCCCAGCCGGGAGGAAGTGCTGTTGCTGCAAGGGGGAATTTTCGACAGTCGCGGCAATACGATCGTACCTGCTAATACGCCGGTCATCGGTCGGTTTGAAACAACGAACCTCGGCAGTAGATTTGTGGTCGAAGCTATTAGTCTCAACGGCCGCAATATCCCTCTCTTCGCTCGCTCCGAACCCGTGGGAGGCCGCCGACAACAGCCGACCGATCGCAGTTTGTTGCGAAATACTGGTATTGGTGGCTTAGCTTTGTTCTTGCTGAGCGGCTTTTCTGGTATCGGTTTGTTGGCGGGAGCAGCAGGTGGTGTTGCTACAACTTACGTGGCTGCTCCTCAACCTGCTACGATTCAACCCGGCCAAATTTTTCAAGTTCAGTTAACGGAAGATTTCCCCCAGTTTGGTTTTTGAAGCCAGAAGGAGGAGGGAATAAGGAAGAAGGAAGACTTTTTTCTTCCCTCGAACCTCTTAGTTTAATATTTTCTCAGAGCAGTTTTCCATTCTCTGAAATAAAGTAAGGACTTAGGCTAAGCCTAAGTCCCTACCCCATATCTGAAATTGACTCAACTGAAAACCGCTATATCGGGGATTTAGAAATTTTGACCTTCCGTGGTTGGAGCTATCGAACCCGGTTGGTTGAGGAACAGGTTTTTAGCGCCGTCGTTTTGGTAGATACAGTTAATTTCGGGTTGAGCTTCCAGGGGGCCGGTGAAGCCAAAGGTGTTCATGCGATTTTTGCAATCGCGCACTTGGTCTTGGCTGATGAGTTTTCTTTGTTCGAGAATTGCCCAGTTATTGGTTCGCAAAACGCATCCGGGGCGCATACTCGGCTGCGAGATGTAGACGTTGAAGGGGTTGAGGGTGACGTAGAGGCGCATATCTGTCACCATCGCGCTGGCTCCAAACTGCACGCAAAGTTCTGGGTTCGGGGCGCTGCGATCGATAAATTCGCGGGAGGCTACGTTCTCTGGGCTAATTGTAGCTGTGGAGCTAAAGGCAATGCCAATCCCAATTCCCAGAATAAAGACGGCTGTTAAAATCCCTAGGGTGGCGGAATTGAGGAAAGAGGGTTTGCCGGACTGAGGTTGACGCCGCGACTGTCCGCCAAAGGAGCCTGGGTAGTCGGAGTCTTCATCTCCTCGGGATGGGTCGCCGCTGAATCTGTCGTTGTAGGATTTAGGTTTGCGTTTCATATAATGTTCGTTCCCTCAGTTCTGGAGACTCAACAGGTAGTAGTTTGTTATTTTTAACCGATCGCGCCTTTCTAATATTATGGCGCTAGGAAGGTGGTTGCCCAGGGTCCAGGACACGCCCTGTGGGTTTGGTGTTGGGTTCACAGCTCGCGATCGACCGAGGGGCTGCCTTGTCTGAAGTTTCAGATTTCAATAAAATAGCTGAAAGTGAGATAGTCTTGCACAGCGGAGGAATCCGGCTCAAGATTGTTGACAAATTTTAACATTTTACAAGTCAGGAGGTATAGATTAGTGTCTGTCGAAATTATTCAAAAGCCTTCCACAGTCCGCAAGCTTGCACCGCGCTACCGCGTTCTGCTGCACAATGATGATTTCAATCCTATGGAGTACGTGGTGCAGACTTTGATGGCGACGGTACCGAGTCTGACTCAGCCACAGGCGGTAAATGTGATGATGGAAGCCCATACTAACGGGATGGGATTGGTGATTGTTTGCGCTCTCGAACACGCTGAGTTTTACGCTGAAACGCTCAATAATCACGGATTGAGCAGCAGCATCGAACCTGACGATTAGAACCTGACGGTACTGCAACGGATTCGCCCAGCCGGTTTCAGACTTATACCGTCAACCCTCATACATACCAAAAAGCCAAGGGTTCGGCCCTTGGCTTTTTGGTATATTTAATGCGGTAGATATGGAAACTTGAAGAGCATAGGTTTTTCGGAAAGGCCGGAAGTGGTTCGGAGCTAGGTGAGCTCTCGCGCCAATTTCAACTCTTCAATCTCAAATCTTTATCAGAGGAAATTAATAACGTCCTCCGCCGCCGCCCCCTCCGCGAGCAAATTTTCCAGGGCCACCGCCGCCCCGGTTGCCGCCGCCCCGGCCACCTTCATCTTCGCGGGGCTTGGCTTTGTTAACTTTGAGGTCGCGACCCATCCACTCTGCTCCGTCGAGAGCAGCAATCGCTGCATCTTCTTCTGCATCTGTGGACATTTCTACAAAACCGAAGCCGCGGGGGCGACTGGTTTCTCTGTCGGTAGGTAGATGTACCCGCTTAACAGTTCCGTATTCGGCGAAGACGGTGGTGATGTCTTCTTGGGTAACTTGGTAGGATAAGTTACCGACGTATATCGACATGAGGAATAACTCCAAAATTTAGACAGTGCGAAGATTTCAGTTTCGGAGAGTCCCCTGCCGATACAGAAGGGCAAGTTTTTAGACAATTCTGTAGCAATGAACAAAGCCTGCAACTGAATCTGATTCACACTTGGTACTTTAACATAGAATAATGTCTTTTGAGTAGGTTTCAGGAGTTAATTAAGTCGTTCAAATTAAAGGTAAAACTTTTAGGGTATTCAGAAACCTGGTTGATGGGTGTGATGTTTTGCCTGCAGTGGAAGCAAAGAAAGTTATGCCGCGCCCTCTCACCGCAGGAAAGATACATCCACCTTGCCAAAGTTGGTACTCAAAGCTAGGTTTACGTTTTCTAGGGCTTTGACTAACCACACCACGCCTTCTCGGGTACTGCATTCGTAGTGACCGAACAAAATTGCCAGCCGCTTTTCTAGGTAGGGCTTGACTTTGCCGCAAATTAGTACGATTTTCAGCAGCAAACCTGTGGTTTGGGTGGGACCGAGGTTTGAGATCAGGTCGATGAAGACAAAGTGGTTGGGCCGCACAGGACTCTCTACTACTAAAAAGTTCAATAACTGGCTGCAAGTTCTGATCATTAAAAATTCGTTAAACTTCTGATCGTCGCTGTGGGGCAGGGTATTTTGTAGTTGCTTATACAATTTTTCGTTAAAGAGACGTTTGCCGTAGCGATCGTCGGTGACAGAAGAAATCAGGTATTCGTACAAGTCGTCTTTAAAGGAGCGGTAGGACTGATTTGTGCTGGCGTTCGCCGTGAAACGGCCCGCTAGCTGTCTGTAGGTATCTGCTCCTTCTACTTTTCCGACAAATTGCTTGAGGGCAAAGAATAGTTCCGGGTCGGTCAACAGGGTCGGATTTTTTATAGGTTGTATACTTCTTTTGAAGACAATTGAGGTTTCCCGACGGGCTGTTTGGGCTTTTCTCACTTGGTGAGCAACATACTGGGAGAGGTTGATCTCAAATTGCTGCTGCTTTTGAGCTTGGATTTTTTTAATGATTTTTTGCTGTTCGTAGCTGCTGTCGTCGCTGAGCAGGCAGTGTTTGTAGAGGTAAGGGTAGCGGGGAATTAAGGTTCCGAGGGCGAGGGTAGCAGGGGTTTTGCTGCTGCTATCTTCATTGTTGTGAGTTATGACTTTGGCTAAACGTTGGAGGGTGAGGTACTGTTCGCTTTCGGTAAATTGATTTACTAATTGGGGGATGGAGCCTCGCCCCCGCGATCGATGGTATCCAAATAATATTTTGGGTGCTTCTTCAAACATAGCGATCAATTCAGGGATGGCTGCTTGCTTGCTGGGGTAGGTTTGCCAGCGGTTGATCAGGATGTGGCAGCAGCGGTTGAGAATGTATTTGAATTCTTGTTCGGCGTGTTTTGAGGCTGCTATTTTTTCGAGTGCTTCGGCGATCGAGCGATCGGGATATCCAGTACCCTGGATAAACAAAGTGCGAAAGCGGCTGATGAGTTCGGCAGGCTGCTCTCGTTGTACCAACTCCAGCCAATGCTTGTAAAGTAGCTGTTCTTCTTCGTGGCTTTGTCTGTTGTAGTCGTTCACTGTGGATTAACCCTCCGAGGCTGGGGCAGGAGCTTTCAGCGCTATTATTTTGATGAATTGGCAAATGAATCGCAATAATTGAGTCAACCGAGCTTCTCGCCGGCGGAGACTTATGGGTAGAAGCTGTCAGCAGCTTAAGCCGATCGATATTTTTTGCTTAGTTAAACTATTTATCAACACCAGCATGACATGAATTGTTGGTAATTAGCAAGGCCTTAAATACCATCGACTGTGTAAAGTATTGGTAAAGATCGTGGGTGGGTACGGGATAATTTTTTGGTGAACCGACGATTTAGTATTAGGATGATCGAGGTCAATCCCGATCCGCCGCCCGCTGTTAGTTAAATTTGAGGTTGGGCGAGGTAGAATTAGCTGTGAAAATAATTATTTTAAATGTGAGTGCTGGTTATGGTTTGTCGCGTAAGTATCGCCCAACTTGCTGAAATTTTAACTGTACCTTTGCCTACTGTGTCTGAAGGCGTTTTGACAGTTGTAGGGACAGGTATTGCCACAGATACGCGCACTCTTGAGGGGGGTGAAGTATTTTTGGCGCTGCGGGGAGACAATTTTGACGGCCATCAATTTGTGGCAAAAGCCAGGGATTTGGGGGCGATTGCCGCGATTGTCGATCGACATTGGCAAGAGGAATTGCCGAATTTTCCGCTGTTGCGCGTTGACGATACTTTAAAAGCTTACCAGTCGATCGCCCGTTGGTGGCGTGACCAATTCAGTATACCTATAGTTGCTGTTACTGGGTCTGTAGGTAAAACTACTGTTAAAGAGTTAATTGCGGCGGTTTTGTCAACGACGGGAAATGTTCTTAAAACTCAATATAACTACAACAATGAAATTGGCGTACCAAAAACTCTGTTGGAGCTTTCACCCGCACACAATTATGCTGTAATTGAAATGGGAATGCGCGGCCGTGGTGAAATTGCGCTACTGTCGCAAATTGCGCGTCCTACTGTGGCGGTAATTACTAATGTAGGAACGGCACATATCGGGCGATTGGGTTCCGAAGAGGCGATCGCCCAAGCTAAGTGCGAACTGTTAGCCGAAATGCCTACAGATAGCATTGCTATTCTCAATCACGATGGTGACAGATTAATCCCAACTGCGGCCAAAGTTTGGCAGGGAAAAACTTTAACTTATGGTTTAGAAGGCGGGGATTTGTGGGGAGAATTGCTCAATCCTGATACAATATTAGTAGAAGGTGTGGAATTGCCGCTGCCACTGCCTGGACGCCACAATGCTGTAAATTATTTGGCGGCTTTGGCCGTAGGAAAAGTTTTAGGTATTGATTGGGAAGTTTTAAAGCAAGGTTTGTCTGTGCAGTTACCGGATGGACGGGCGCGCCGCTACGATTTGCTGCAGGATATTGTGATTCTAGATGAGACTTACAATGCTGGTTTGGAGTCGATGTTGGCAGCCCTGAGACTATTAGCAGATACTCCTGGAAAGCGCCGGATTGCGGTGTTGGGAACGATGAAGGAATTGGGCCACAGGGCGATCGAATTTCACCGACAAGTGGGAAGGGCGGCGCGAGATTTGAATCTCGATGCTTTGTTTGTTTTTGCTGATTTTGAGGAAGCGGCGGCGATGGCTGCAGGTGCGGCGGGTTTGCCTTTTGTGGAGATAGGAGATATTACAGCCAAGGATGGGCGGGAAGATTTAGCAAAGCGGTTGTTGGGATTTGTCGAAAAGGGCGATCGTATTTTATTTAAAGCTTCTCATTCAGTTGAGTTGAATCGAGTTGTGGAGAAGTTTAGGGCAGATTTTGCGGGGGAGTAATAGAAAAGAAATTTTGGGGATTTGAAATTATGCGATCGCTTCTAGTCGATCGCCACCTCAAACTCACGTTTCGATCGTTGGTGCGTAGGGTAAGATGCCCATCTGCACCTAAGTCCCGATGGCTCAATGTCCCGATCGCTCTAACGGCTCGATTTCGATATCTGGAGCAATCTCAATGGCTGCAATTCTGGCATTCTCAACTATCGTATTTCCTATCATTGTATTGTGTACTGCCTCAAACTTAGATTCGGCTTCCGAAATTTCTTCGTAGTGTACAATCACATGATAATATTTATTAATTGGTTCTCCAGAATCTGAAATTTCCACGGCAAGCGAATCTATATTCTGAGATTCTTCGGCTTTCTCGCGATACTCGTCGGCTAAATGTTCCAGGGCGATCGCGATCGCGTGTTCTTTCGTTTGTCCGTAAAAATTCATGGTATCATTGGGGCGATCGCTCAGAGACGATGAAATCTGACAAACATACTGCCCGTTTGATTGAGCGCAAACGTCGATCGCAATTGTACCAGCAGTGCGATCGGGATTTATTTGAGTCATATCAACCTCGCTCTTTGCTAAAATTGCTAAATTGTATCAGGGTCAATATTTAATTCTCGCAGTTTTGGGGCCAGGCGATCGGTTCGTTGCATCTCTTGTTGAGCGCGTTGCATCTCTATCAAAATTGAGATGGAGGAGAACATTAGCGATCTGGTTTAAGATATGCAAGGGCTAAATTAAGGTAAATTCCAGGAGTTCGCCCGAGTCATCCATCCGCGTCAGTCAGCGTTCATCTGCGGTTGCTAAAAAGAGCGTCAAACTCAGCCATCCCGAAGGGAATCGCGCTGCTTCAATCTCCTGAGTGAATTTGACTCCTCACCCACTCCCGGAACAAGCGAATTAAAGCATTTTCTTTTGTAGTCCTTCTCAATTCCAAAAAGCGCAGCATCTCAACTTGCGACAAAAAAGGAAAAGTCGGAGAAACATCTCTTTCTGTATATTCCTGTGCTTCCAACTGATACATTATTAAACGATTTCCGTCGTAGCGCCAAACTTCTGGTACGCCTAAACTTGCATATAAAGAAAGTCGATCGATCGAACTGCTAGTAACGTCAATTTCTACCACTAAATCCGGTGGCGGATCTTGATTGAGATCGATTTGTTCTTTGTCCCAAACCACATCCTCATTTTCGATATAATAGCACTGATCCGGTTCCAAACCGCGAGCCAAATCCTCGCGCCTGCAAGTTAGAGAACCCAAACTCCGAATTTCGATGTTTAATTCTTCACTCACACTTTCCACAAAACGGCCTAAAATTTTCTTACTACCTTCATGGGGTGCTGATGGAGTCATAATTTCTAAATTTCCGCGATCGTAAGTCAAACGAATTCCAGGCTGTTCGGCGAGTTCGTTTACCAAAGATTCATAAGTCTGCCAACTAATGTTTTTGAGCAGAAATCCGGCTTTTGGGGTTTGAATCAGGGTGGCTGTCATGGCTACCTGCTTGCTTTTTTAATTATTGATTGTATCTTAGCAAACCTTATATTGAGGGACGGGCGATCACCCTTTTAGAGCAATTTTTGAAGAGAGCATCTCTTTCAGACAGTAAAAAGAATTTTTTAGGAGTTCTCGCTTGGTTGTATATCTCGCTTCGAGTTCTTACAGCGAACACTTCTGTGAAACTAAAATTGGGAGACTCCGATCACCAATGTTAAAAACTAGAAAAATCTAGTTTTTAACATTAGTGATTGAGTGCGACAAATCACTTCGTCGCAGTCAATACATTACTTCGCGGCTTGACGCTCTTTTGCCGCTTTGATCACTTCTTCAGCGATGTTATTCGGACAAGGAGCATAGTGCGAGAAGGACATTGAGAACTGTCCGCGGCCAGATGTCATAGTACGCAAGTCGCTAATGTAACCAAACATTTCGCTCAACGGTACATCTGCCTTGATCCGCGCTCCAGTTTGTCCTGTCTCCTGAGATTTCATCATCCCACGGCGGCGGTTGAGGTCGCCGATCACGTCGCCCATGTAATCATCTGGAGTGAATACATCGACATTCATAATCGGTTCGAGCAACTGAGGCCCGGCTTTCGGCAAAGACTGACGATAGGCCGCTTTGGCAGCAATTTCAAAAGCCATTGCTGACGAGTCAACGGGGTGGAAACCGCCTTCTAGAAGCGTGAATTTCAAGTCCAAGCAGGGGAATCCGGCCAAGACGCCTTTGTCGATGCAGCTTTCAAAGCCTTTTTCGACCGCTGGCCAATATTCTCTCGGCACGCTACCACCAGTCACTTTTGACTCAAATATGAAGCCACTTCCAGGCTCACCAGGCTCGATCACGTAGCCGATTTTGGCAAATTGACCGGAACCACCTGATTGCTTTTTGTGGGTGTAATCGTCTTCGAGGCGCTTGGTAATCGACTCGCGGTAGGCTACCTGTGGTTCGCCGACTTCTACTTCGATGCCGTGGGTGCGCTTGAGAATGTCTACTTTGATGTCGAGGTGTAACTCGCCCATCCCCTTGAGAATCGTTTCGCCACTTTCTTGATCCGTCACCATGTGGAAGGATGGGTCTTCTTGCACCATCTTGGTGAGGGCTGCTCCCATTTTTTCTTCGCCGCCTTTTTGTTTCGGTTTAACCGAAATCGAAATAACGGGATCGGGGAATACCATCGGCTCTAGGGTGGCGGGATTTTTGGGGTCGCAGATGGTGTGTCCGGTGCGGACGTTTTTCATACCGACGATCGCCACAATGTCCCCGGCTTGGGCGGATTCAATTTCTTCACGAGAGTTGGCGTGCATCTCCACCAAACGACTGATGCGCTCGGTTTTGCCTGTGGCGGTGTTGAGTACGGTGTCGCCCTTGGACAGAGTACCGGAGTACAAGCGTGTGAAGGTTAGAGCGCCGTAGCGATCGTCCATGATCTTAAACGCGAGTGCCCGCAATGGCCTGTTGGGATCGACGATCGCAAACTCGCCGGTTTCCTCGCCTTCGAGATCGACTTCGGGCTGCGGTGTGACTTCCATCGGGTTTGGCAGGTAGTCAACTACGGCATCCAGAACCAACTGCACGCCTTTGTTTTTAAACGATGAGCCGCAGTAGGTGGGGAAAAATGCCCGATCGCGAGTACCTTTGCGAATGCAGCGCTTGAGGTCGTCGAGGCTCGGCTCGTTGCCTTCGAGATACTGTTCCATCACAGTGTCGTCTTGCTCGACGGCCAGTTCAATCAACTTTTCGCGCCAAGTTTCGACATCATCCACCATATCGGCGGGAACATCTTTAATTTGATAGTTCAGGGGATCGCCGGAATCATCCCAGATCCAGGCTTTGCGGGTCAGCAAATCGACTACGCCGCAAAACTTTTCTTCTATGCCGATCGGCAATACCATTACCATCGGTTTAGCGCCAAGGATTTTATCAACTTGCTTGACAACGCGGTAAAAATCTGCACCGGTGCGATCGAGCTTGTTGATGTAGATGACGCGAGCGACTTTGGAATCGTTAGCGTAGCGCCAGTTGGTTTCAGATTGCGGTTCAACTCCACCCGAACCGCAGAACACACCAATGCCACCATCGAGAACCTTCAAAGAACGGTAAACCTCGATCGTAAAATCGACGTGTCCCGGAGTATCGATGATGTTGAGCTGATGCTCGTTCCAGAAGCAGGTGGTAGCAGCGGATTGAATCGTAATACCGCGCTCTTGCTCCTGTTCCATGAAGTCAGTAGTCGCCGCGCCTTCGTGAACTTCACCGATTTTGTGGATTTTACCCGTCAGTTTCAGGATTCTTTCAGTTGTGGTGGTCTTGCCAGCATCTACGTGGGCGAAGATGCCGATATTTCGATAACGAGTGAGATCTTTCATAAATTAGTGTTGAGATTAAATGCGACGAACCGTCGGCGACCACCTGCAAGCGTGACTAGCGAGGAATCAATGTTGCCTGGTAAGGCCAGTACAGGCCGGATTTCCTTTTTCCTGTTTCTGGCAGGACTATCTTAATTTTGACACTTCTCCGTCATTCCTGCGAAGGATTCTTGGTTTAATAAGAGCCCCAAGCCTGACAACTCATAAAAATACCCTAGACCAAGGGAAAAATCGTCTCCGAAAGTAGGTTGGGTTGAGGCACTCCTACCCAACAACTTCGTGTTTTTGACGTTTCGCTCAACCTGATATTTTGCAGCAGTCTCAGCAAAAAAGTATAAACCGCGTTTCCTGACAAAAAACCTAGGATTTTACGTGAGTTTATGGGAAGAAAACCGATTTCTTACATTACTGACATTAAATAAGGATCGCGAATTAAATAACTTACAATTTTAATTGTTATTGTGGGATGGGCGTCCCGCCCGTCCAAAAAGGA
>NZ_JAUBUC010000217.1:0-1581 GCF_036705285.1 Microcoleus sp. B4-C1
ATTGTTGGTAAAACCCGCCCCTTGTATCTTAAAAGAGTGCGTCAGTCGATCGCCACGTCATTGATTCGATCATACCGACAATCAGGCGATTGTACCGACAATCAGGCGATCGAGCCGACAAGTGGGCGATCGTACCGACAATCAGGCGATCGAGCCGACAAGTGGGCGATCGTACCGACAAGTGGGCGATCATACCGACAATCAGGTGATCGAGCCGACAAACAGGCGATCATACCGACAAACAGGCGATCATACCGACAATCAGGCGATCAAACCGACAATCAGGCGAGCGAGCCAACAAGCAAAGCGAATCTAAAGAAACAAGGAAAGTTTAGTACAAATGGTTCTGTAACAGCAGAAAGTGTTCTTTAAGAACATCAGAAATCGGTGAAGCTGGCCCGCCCCTTAGACGGAATAAGTCTGTTGCGTAGATAAGCTCCCATTACTGATGACAGGCGCACACTAAACTGGACAGTATCTTAGGCTCTCGGCATCTCCGGGAAAGCCTGCATTCACAAGGTTAGTATTCAATTGCCTGTCGGTTCTTTCATAAATTGGAGCATAAATTGGAGTATATCTGGAGCAAATAATGACATCAACAGTCTTAGGTATAGACATCAGTAAAAGAGACTTTCATGTCTCATTACTGAAAGAAGGTCGTGCGACTAAACCCAAAAAGTTTACGAACAATATTCAAGGGTTTGAGAGTTTACATAACTGGCTTCAACAACAAAATGTAGTAGAGCTCCATGCTTGCATGGAAGCTACTAGCATCTATGGAGAAGCCTTAGCCGAATTCCTCTATGGAGCAGGCTTTCAGGTAAGCATCGTCAATCCGGCAAGAATTAAAGGGTTTGCCAAAAGCGAACTTCTGAGAACTAAAACAGACTCCGTAGATGCAGCATTAATTGCCCGTTTTTGTGCGGCAATGAAACCATCATTGTGGACACCTACAGCCCCCGAAGTCAAGGAATTACAAGCCTTGTTACGGCGACTCGAATCTGTCACAGAAATGATGACGAGCGAACAAAACCGTTTGGAAACAGCTACGCCAACAGTTGCTGCCCTTACCCAGGAACATTTGGACTATCTAAAACAGCAACAACAACTAATCAAAAAACTGATTAGTGACCATTTTGACCAACACCCACATTTAAAACAACAGCGCGAGCTGTTAACCTCAATTCCTGGCATTGGCGATTTAACAGCTTCTGTATTGTTAGCTGAAATTGGCGATGTTTCTGATTACGACAATGCTCGTCAATTAGCAGCTTATGCTGGTCTAACTCCCAGCGAACGGAGTTCTGGAACTTCGGTTAAAGGTAAAACTCGTTTGTCTTGTACCGGAAACGTCCGACTGCGAAAAGCGTTGTATATGCCAGCAGTAGTGGCGATGCGTCATAACCCGTTACTCAAAGCCATGAGTGAGAGATTATTGGGTCGTGGAAAAGTCAAAATGCAGGTGATTGGTGCTTTGATGCGGAAGTTGGTGCATTTGGCTTTTGGAATTTTAAAGTCCCAAAAGCCTTTCGACCCCAATTATTTACTCGCTACCCCTTGACAGTTCAAGACAGTATCTAC
>NZ_JAUBUC010000139.1:0-11917 GCF_036705285.1 Microcoleus sp. B4-C1
CCCTTTCCCTCTAACCCACTCGTCACCCGGTCGCTGCCAATTCGCACAGCCGGAAGTCGCCAAAAAGTCGATCGCCTTTCCGTCAGGATAGCAAAGCTTTAAGTTGCCATAGATTAGCTCTGACGATTGAGCTAAAGCCATTGTAAAAACTAAACAATGTTGCATCATGTCAATTAAATTTTTGATAGTTGTTTAGGACTGCCTTGGTGGCAAAGCTGATAAACCTTTGTCCGACTGATGCCGCTGGCGATTGCAATTTTTGAATAACTTTGGCCTTGCGACCGCAACTGATGCACGAAAGCGATCGCGCTTTCTGATAATCCTGGCCGCCCAAACTTCCGCCCCTTCGCCCGCGCCGCTGCAATGCCCGACTTTACCCGCTCGCGAATCAAATCTCGCTCAAACTCAGCAATGGCTGAAAGTATGGCCGCCATCAATTTACCCTGCGGCGTGTTTAAGTCCAGACTGATTCCCGACAGAGTGATAAGGCTTACTCCCCAGGCGTTTAAATCTCCCAGTGTGTTAAGCAGGTCGCTAGTGCTCCGACTCCATCGGCTGGCCTCAGTCACAAGCACAATCGCAACTTTCCGAGCTTGTGCCGCTGCCATAATTTTTTTTCGCTCCGGGCGATCGGCTTTAGCGCCGCTGGCAGTCTCGCGAACTACTTCCACAATTTCATAGCCAGCGCGATTGGCAAATTCCCTTAAATCGCGTTCTTGCCGATCGCAGTTTTGATCGTCGGTGCTGACTCTGCAATAAATAATCGCTCGTATCAAATAACCCTCCTAATTGAATCAATCAAAACCCTGATAAAGTCGAGGTCAAATTCAAACAATTTGCCGTATCAATTAAGAGTTGGTTTTTGATACGTCTTCACTTACGCCTTCATTGCAGAACTGTTTTATAAGTTCATCTAGTAATTGTCCCATTGTTACGTTTCGCCGTATTGCTTCAATTCTTAAATAATTTTTAGTAAATTCATTAACCTCGGTTTGCAATCTGACGCTAAAAAGAGTGCTATCAGTATTAACGCTAGCTTTAGTGGTTGCAATCATTAACTTTTCTAGTAAGTTTACTGTTTTTATTCTAGCTTATTCTTCTAGCTTTAGTAATCGTAAGCATTTTTACAACGAAATTACTTTTTTTGCTGTAGCTTAGAAGGTACAACTTTTAACACACATCGCAAACCCTAGTGTTTGCCTTAATCTGGCAAACAACTTATTTATAAACAATTGCATTGCGAATAACTAATGGAATAGGCTTTTTTAAAAGTGGCAATTGCAAGACGGCAGAGTAAAAATAACAATCAACTACAGGACGCTCAGAATCTAGCTTAACTTTCTTGCCCAATACAGTAGTAGTTTCAACTTTTGTAAATTGGGATTTGTTTGTTTTGTTACTTAAATTAAAACCATCTAAATCAGGCGTGGCGTCAAAGATTTTAAGCATAGAAGTAAATAATTTGACGCCTTCAGCTTTGTTTGTTACTAGCGCCCAATTCTCTAGCCCTTGCAACCGGGCAATCTGACCGCTGTACGACACGCACTCTGTCCCCTTTTTCCAGCAATAATTAGTATCGCCAAAAATAGTTTTAATTTTTTTAGCCCAGCTCAATAGGTCTGTTGAGTTAATTGCTTTTGCTAATCCACGTTTCACAATGTTTGCATCATCCGTAAAACCAACAGCTCTAATACCTTTTTCGGCTCGAACGCCATCTTTTGTATAAAAAAGTAATTTGATGCGCGGATACCCTTTTAGTAGTGGTTTGCCATTTTTGCTAGAAACAGATTCGTTTTCTTTACCCTGTTGGTATGCGATAGCGTTTATGTGGAATATCAAATCTCGACTTGTTCCTGACAAATCATAAAATGTACTTTCGTCATCCTTGTCGGGATAATACCTAAACCACCTACCAATATTTTTAATAGTGCTAGGTGTAGTTTCAATAAGTTTGGGCTTAGTCCAAGCATCTAATTGTTTTTTATTTTTGCCACTAGGTGGTTTAGAGAATTCTTTCCACCACTCGTCAAAGTCAATACCACCAGTGGCTAGTAAGTCATTAATCGCAAAGAGCAAGGACGGCTCATCACTATCAAGAGTAAGGCGCTTATCAGTAGTATTTTTAGCCATATTAAGATTGATTGACCGACGCAGCTAAGGTCGTATTGTATAAATTTATTTTAATTTACGTAGATGCCAAAATACTACGAAACCCGTAAGGTTTCACGGTGCAAAAATACCTATTTTTTCAGCCATTTTCTACTTATGTTTAAAGTGAACAAGCAAATAAGGATTTTTTTGTATGGGTACTCCTATTACTAGCAACGAGTTGCAACGCCGATTAGATATTGCCAAAAAACGAGAAGCGGCAAGAGAAGCAGCAAAACTAACGACAGCTCCAAAACCCTATCAAGCCGAAGAGCCGGGTACTCTCGGATATTTTCGTAGTTTGGAAAATGATGATTTATTTGTAGAGATGGAAGTACCAGCTAAAGCAGGAACGGCTTTATTAGACAATGCAGGCAATTTGCTTGGTGGCCTCACCCTTGCGGCTGTAACAGCCTTGCCAAATACCAGTACCGTCAAATTTAAGGGAAACCACACACAAGTACCACGGATTCGGTTCACAAGGTTAAAAGCTACTCCCACTACTAGAGTAACGGCCTGGGGGACACGTGTTGTGGATCACATTGATGATTCGGTAACTGTTCCATTTTCTGCACCTGATGACAGTAGCCTTAAAACGCTCAAGGCTAATTTTGGTGTATTTATTGCTAGTGCGGCGGGTCAAGCTGCACGCGGCTCTAGAACCGGTAATAGCGCTGAACTTATTTATAACAACAAAGTTATTTTAAGGGTAGAAGCCTAAGCTACATGATTCAATTACAATCCGGGTCTAATTATTGGAATCAAGTCTGGTTTGTGCCTATTGCTAAAACACTAGAGCCACTGCCTAGACAAGTTTGTCCCGTCCTATTAACTTCTCCTGCAATCCTCACTTTTTTAAATTTTCCTAGTGGCTTTCATTTTGGGCGATCGGGTGGACAAATTCTTCAAAAAATTAGTACCGGATTAGTAGTGGGTGGCGGTCAAGATGCAATTGTGGGTTTCCAAAAAAAATGTATTATTGGGGAGCCACAGTTGCATTTGTTTAACGTACAAGCAACGTACAGTTTATCATTCGATTTGTACACGTACATTGCTGATGAAGGTAATCTAGCCGTCTGGGAATATACGGGAGTGATAAACAATACACAGGGGTGATAAACTAAATGACACCAAAAGAATTATTGGAAATTACGATTTTAGTTGCTGGTGGTGGTGGTGGAGCCGCTGCGGGTGGTTTTGCTTTCGCAATGTCGCAGTACACAACAAAAATTGAACAGTTACAAATTCAAATCGAAAAAAGTAACTTAAGTTCGACTAGGAAAATACAGCAAAATATGGATCACCTATTAACAGAATTTGGGGTGTTAAAGTGTGACGTGAGAGATATTAAAACTGTACTTATACGCAATGGTGTAATTCACGATCGGGCTGGATTCCCACAAGAGAATATCCCACACCGTACCGACTGGACAATAGACGATGCTTGAAATTGACCGATATGCGTACCGATTTTTAATGTTTTCGTTATGTACAAGCGCGGTAGCAGTTACTTTTGCGGCGCTATCTATTGGATTAAAAGCGTCGGGGGATGCACCCAATAATCTAACTACACTTGCAACTACACTGTTTGGGTTTGCGATCGCGCTTGCAACCAAAGTTAAAGGTAGTTAGCTTGCTCTCTAGTGTATTTTCTAAGTTAGCCGCCTAACTTAGGCGGCTAAGTAAATAAATGAAGGTAAAAACAAGCAAAAATGGCAATAATCACACCAGGAACCGGGGCAACAATAAATGCTACGACAGTCGAGGGCCAGCTATGGCAATTAACCCATTTAATCAATAATGCAGAACGGGATTTAGCAACCCAACGCCTTAATGTAACCAAATCAGACGATTTTATTTTACAGGGCGATTTTACAATGCCCGGTCAAATTGTTTACGATGACGCTACAGGAATATTTACGAATACAGCCACACCATACTTACCAGAATTAACATTTACACATGGTAGCCCGGTAGGAACTATTAAAGGTACTACCCTTAGTCAATATTTTATTGACGTAGTATCCTACATTGTTAACTGGCAAAATAAAAAAGATAAGAATCCCAACAGTCTAACAAACTGCAATTTATCTTTTGATTACAATGCACAACGGTACAGCGGATCAATCATATTGCCCTACACTGTTATGATAGGTACAAACGGATCGATTGTAGAAACAGCTATTGAATGGTTAACGACATGAACAAAATTAACAATGTTGATGAATATCGCCAAGTGTATCAAAAATGGTTGGAACACCAGAGTGAAATTAATTCACTAGAAAGCAGACTGGTTTTGCTAAGGGTAGAGTCTCAAAATTTAGAACAACAAATTACAGATTACAAGCGGAGTAAATTAAAATGAGCACCGCAACATGGGGAGTAACTTTAGAGGATAGTGCTTTAGCCTTCTCAACTGAAGGGGTAACACCCGGTAAATGGCTACAAAGCGCCGCAAGCGCGGTATGGGGTGCTATTAAAAGCGGAGTACAGTCGGTTATCGACTTTGGAAAAAAGATATTTGAGGGTGGTAAGGAATTACTGGGGGCGATCGGTCGCGGTGACTGGGGATTGTTTGGTCAATGGATGAAAAGCGATCCGTTAGGTTTTCTGGCGGGCGGGGCGGCGGTTGCGGTTGCGGGATGGTTCATTGGTAGCGCTACGGGGTTAACCGCGCTTGCTAGCGGCGGTGTCGCGTCTATGTGGGCCGCGCTTGGCTCAATTAAATTAGGTGGTGTAGCACTAGCTGCAATGCTTCCTACCTTACAGCAGGCGATTGTAGGTGGAACAAATACCATTCTCAATATTGATTGGATGCAGAGTGATAATAGTATAATGTCGGAATTTCTGGCGCTTCACAATAGCTTTATGAATACTTTTGGGGAGAGTGTTGGCCGTTTGTTGGTAGGGGTATTTTTAGGTGGTGGCAAGTCTAATCCTAAATTAAAAATAAATATTACCGGGGCTGCTGCGGTTGCAATTCAAGCAGAACAAGATACGGGAAACAGCATCACAGACGAATTGATTGATGAACTATCAAACCTCGCGAATAGTTTCATTAGGTATGCGAAAACTATTGTGGCGAAAATTAGCTACATGAAATTTAGGAAGCTGGTGCGGGAAAAAGTACGAACGGGTAATAAATCAATTGATGCCAAGATTGCCAACTGGGGATTACAGGATGGACAATCGTTTGTAATCAATCAAAAAATTGATGATAAAATCGAGAAAATCACAGAATCCGATCCAGCACTCGGTAATTTTTTAGAAGGATTCAAAGAGGGGCTGCTTGACGGCTTCAATGAGTTTGTAGTAATGACTTAGTTTTTACCTTCGTTTTTACAAATAGCCGCCTAACACGGGCGGCTAAGCCAAGAAATACACTTAAATACTATGGATACAATTACCAAAACTTTCTCGACTTCACTTAATGATACCTATACAGCTAATTCAATAATTGAACTATCTCACTTTAGGGATATGACTTTTGACAATGATGAGCGGGTAGGCATTTACTTAGAAGCTTGGATGTGTAATCTTAATCTAAAAAGTTTCTTGCCTGGTGTAATCCCGGAATTTGATGGAGAAGAATCAGAAGCCGAAAAAATGGCTAAATTCACTGCTTGTGAAAATAAAAGCGAGAAACTTGGATTGAGAATACTAGGCAGGAAAAACAATACTGGCGATTGGCAAGAAAAAGCCGAAATTATTTTAGTCAACCGAGGTCGCAAAGATTATTTTGATTTGCTTCAGCCCTATCTAGCTAAAAATGCAGTAAGAATTTTAGAAAAGAATGATGCACTAGGAATTCAATTAATTGATTACGGTAATGGATTACTAAAGGAAAATGATTCAATCGGGATAGAACTAGGTATCACGATTACGATTGCAAAAAAAAACAATATGGATATTTTTAATGCTCGACTTGCAGCATTAGAATTAGCTTTAGAAAATAGATTAATCAATGTACCCGCAAACACCTTATTAGGACGGGATGAAACAACAGGAACTATACAAACTATTTCACAATCTCGTTTTGCGACACCGCAACAAATTGACCAAGCAATCATAGATTTAGTAGGTGGTGCGCCGGGTGCGCTAAATACATTAATAGAATTAGCTAGTGCTTTAAATAATGATGCCAATTTTGCAGCAACAATAGCTAATCAATTGACTCTAAAAGCACCTTTGAACAATCCCATATTTACAGGTGATATTAAAGCACGGAATGCTTGGCTACTAGAAACTAGAAGTGGATCTACAATTCTTAATGCTAACACCTTAACCTTTAATCAATATGCTGGGACTATGTGGATTGATGGAGCGGTAATTAACTCTAATCTTCCTAATAATTCAGGAATGATTATGCAATTTGATTCCCTGTTCGGAACAGGGGCTGCTAATCTTTATAAAGTACAGGAGTTTACAGATGGAAATGGCAATTTTTGGAAACGATGCCAAAATAATGGTACATGGGGCAATTGGCAAAAGATTGCATTTATTTAGTAATTTAAAATAAAAATAATGCCTAACATCAGAAAGCCACAACCTAATTTATCAAAACCATCTGAAGGAAATAGTTTTAATGCAGGCAGAAAACCTAGTGAATCAACTAACCCTTTACAGGGCTTGAATATATCAGCAGAACAGGAATTAGGTAGTGTTGGTGGCATTAAAGCTACGGGACGGTTAACCGTCGGAGTAGATAATTTGATAGGTCAACAGGGAGTAAATATTGAGATTGATGCAACTAACCGCACTGCGGGTGCTGGTGTAGAAATTGGTAGCACCAAGGGGAAATTAGGGGTAAATATTGGAGGCAATGTTGGCTACGGCCAAGATGGCAAAATATCAATTAGAGGCGCTGAAGCAGGTATTAATATTGGTGGTTTTGGTGGTAGTGCAAGCATTGATGAGGATCAAGGAATTAGAGGATCTATTAGTGTAGCTGGTGCTAAAATCGAGGTATCGGTATCCCCAGAAGGGAAAAAATCTCTATCACTCTGTTACGGAGTGCCAGGTGGAGAGTTGTGTGTCGGCTTTGAGCCCGATCCGGGTATATCAACAACTACAGCACCACCAGAACCGTTTGTAACCGAATTACCACCAAAACTTAAAGATTACTTTGAGCCAAAACCGCCCATTTATCCACCACCAATATCAGATCCTGATTTTGGAAATTTTGGGGAAACACCACCTTTAAGCCTTCCACCTGAAGCATCTTCTGGAAAAATTTGCAAAATAGTAGTCACAATGTGGAGTCGAACCGCATACATGGGCTGGTTTGGCGATTTTGTAAAAGTATCTGGATATTCTGCTACCGCACGCGGTAGGGCAAATGTTACCTACGATAAAGAAGGAAATCTAACTGGAACCGTACGCTATACCGTGAATAGGCACGATTGGCTTTGGTACAATCCGGCCTTTTATACTATGCCAGCAGAGCAATTAGCTCAATACAATTATAATTTTGTAACAAATCAAGAAGATACTCCAAGAGATGTTGCCACTTTTTCTCCTTATTTTTACTATGCAGGCGTTGGCTTACGCTCGCGACAGCTAGCGCAAAATGTAACCGAATACTGGGGAGATGAGGCTTTAATTTATAAAATAATTCGTGATAATTCAAGGTGGCAACCAGGCTATCCACCAACTTTTAATCCCAATCACAGCGGGTGGACTACTTGGACTAGCAGTGCTGGTAGCATCACTCAATTCTCAATTGCAGCGCACTGGTGTGGTGATACCGCGCCAATAACTAAAAAAATTCAATTACCCAATTATCCACAACACATTAAAATCATGAATTGCTGTGATAAAGTCGAAGAAATATATAAGTATCTCGGAATTGCCAAGCTTAAGAAAAATAAATTTCCCGTAAGTAATGCTTTCCTTGTGCCAGGGGGAACCGGAAGCGACAATTATGTTGATTACTATGCAATTACTCAGGCGTTATTTCGGATGCTAGCAAACGGGTTGATTATCAATCCTAAAAGTAAACCGCTGGGTACAGAATGGCAGAATGTAAACGCTACCGCGTGGGCATCTTCTATGTATGAGATGATGGCCGAAAGCATGAGCGATGGTAATAGTAGTCAGCGATTTGAAATAGCAGCTATTATGCAGCTAGTACAGATAATGTCAGCAGTTGCCGAAAATAGTAGGAAGACAGAATTTGTGATTGATGCACTTGGTTTTGAACCTGATTTAGTATCCGAAGATTTGCCTGTGTGTTTTACGATTCACGAATCACATAGAGGTTTTGGGAAAAAAGAAAAAGAAAAGATTAAAGTATCAGGTTTAAAGACAAATGAACAAGTCGAAGCAGCGTTAGGAAAAATGCTAACACCGAGTTTAGTTCCCATAATTAAATGGCAGTTTAAACCCGGTGAGGTTTCAATAAGTGAGGCCCTAGAAAATGGCAAGTAGAACGAGTAGGACGGCGACAACATCGGCAACAGGTACGGGTAGAGGGAAGACTACCACAACTGGACAACAGAAAGAGGCCGCAACTAAAGGGACTGTGCGAGATGAACTGCTAAGGAAAAAAGATGAGCTTATTAAGCTTAAATCACTTGATATTTTTCTAATCAAAGATGCACTGGGGATTAACCCTAAAAAAAGTGACATGAAATCGGAGTTAAGGGAGATAGTTAAACGCCTTAAGAAAAAAATATTAAATAATTAGAGCTTGTCAAAACTCCGTATCATTGCGGCAACTTTGGCGGGGGGAATGCCCCCGGCCAATAACGATCGCACTTCCTGCACTTTTGCCTGAGCGATCGGCGAATCGGTATTGCCCCCGCGAATATGAATGTGTTTCATCCGAGACCCGTCGCGGTAGGAGAACCGGAAATATTCCCCGCTGCGGGCCGTGCCACGAGGCCGGTAAGTAGATATTGCTTTTGATACAGAATCAATATCAGCAACCTCGACTGTGTATTCTGTATCAACGGGCTCGACTGTGTATTCTGTATCAACGGGCTCGACTGTGTATTCTGTATCAGCAACCTCGACTGTGTATTCTGTATCAGCAATGGTTGGGGCTGGTGATACAGAATCAATTTCTGGCGGCGCGGCTGCGAGCCTTACTTCATCGGGATAGAGGAAATCCCACTCGTTTGTAAATGGGTTCCAAAATTGCAGCGAGCCGTCGATCGGGTGCACCCGGTTGACCTTGTAAATTTCCCCGCGTTTCACCCATGCGGCAATTGCCGGCTTCCTTCGCAGCTTCACCCAATCGCCGGCTTTGTAGAGGCTTCCCACTTCGGCGGTCACGGTGTCAAAAAGTGAAAGTTGAGCACTAACCATTAAGCTTAAATCCTTTCCGCTCGACTGTTTCGCCTTCGCTCGATTCATCATACGAAAGGAATATAACTCGCTCTAGATATAAGAGCGCAAACCCCACAGCATACTGAGCGTCAAACAATGCAGCACGAGTTTCTTTGTCATCGGTGCGGCATAATTCTTTCAGAATTCCCGATCTCACTGTATGAAGTGAAATAACCAACGGTCTAACCGTGTTGGGTTCCATAAGTCCTCTAAATTAGTTGTCTAGCATTTGTCAGCCGATCGTCCTTAAAGACAAATCGGCCGCTACCTACATATCGAGTTCAAAACCTTCGCTCTCTAACTGCCGCTGAAGTTGGTACATCATCGCAGCACCGGCGGCCAAAGTTTTAGGGTTGATATCTTCATCGCCCGCTACAACTTCCGCCCTTTTGTAACCAGTGCAGCGGCAACCGAGATTTTGAAGGAATTTCTCGCAAGGTTCATCGCACTGTTGCCAAGGTTCCTCTTCGGTTCCCTCCGGTACGAAAATGTCGGCTTCTGGGTTCCAGCCAAGTTCCAGCACTTTGTACGTTTCTGAATCTGGATTGAATAGATTTTGCAGTTGCTGTGCGGTGTCGATCGCAATCTTGGTAAAAGCGTCATTCACGATACCGGGGTGGCGACTTGCCAGTTGAATGTGAGAGATGATAGCGATCGCTGCCAGCGGTGGAAGTTCTACGGTTGCTGGCGGCAAGTCCTGCAGGGCATTAACTTCTTTGGCGTATTTCTTCAGGTCGGGGGGTGTTTTCATTGTGTCTACCATTTGTCTACAAAATGTCTACAGCCGATCGCCCTTCACGACCAATCGGCAAATTGTCCAGCAGCCGATCGCCCTTCACGACCAATCGGCAAATTATCTAAGAATGCCAGTCTCTCCTGGCTGTGATTCACCACTTTGTTACAGACCCTACTACTTTTTTGAGAAGGCCAGGTCAATCCTCAGCTTTGGTAAGGGTTCCACTCTTTCCCCATTTTCGGTGCGTTATCTGATACCGATGCTCCTCCGATTTTGGAGCCCACGCAGGTTTTCTGGCAGGTGTCGCCAGCAATGCGATCGCCCTTCACGACGATCGGCAAATTGTCTAGTGATTGTCTAGCAGCCGATCGCCCTTTTGTTTGGCTGTTTTTTTAGCTTCAATGCGTCGTTTTCGTTCTGCTGCGCGGCGTATACCACGACCACCAATACTTCTAAACGCATTGAGGCGATTGCCTGTCAAACAGTGAATAAAATCTTTCGTCGTTGGATCTGTCGAATGATACTGTGCCATTTTTAATTCTTTGTCTAGCAGGTGTCTAGTGTTGTCTAGCCGATCGCCCTTCACGACCGATCGGCAAATTATCTTACTGTCTTACAGCCCGCTGACCGAATCCTTAAACAACTTGCCTGCTGAAAATGCAGGAACTTTAGTTGCTGGAATGTCCATCTTCTCGCCGGTTTTAGGGTTGCGGCCTTCCCGCTCTTTGCGGTCGCGGACTTCCCACGAGCCGAAGCCTACCAGCGTTACTTTGTCGCCACCGGATACAGCTTCCATAATTGCTTCGAGAGCGGCACTCAAAACGGCGTCTGCCTGTTTTTTCGTCACGCTAGCCTTTTCCACAATTGCATCTACCAATTCGCCTTTGTTCATAAGTATCGCCCTTTAGTCATTAGTTATTAGTTATTAGTCTAGAGAAAGCAGACCGTTGTCGTCCGGCCTGCTAGAGGCTTGCCACTGATAAGGTGTTGGTTAGTTTTGTGGATCGCGCATTCGCTTCAATGCTTGAAAATCTGCTGGCAAATCTTCCACCCTCTCAATACCTAACTCTGCAGCAATTGCCTTAAGTTCGATCAGGCTGTAGTCGCCGGGGATATCCGTTACGTCTACGCGCATCGACTTCGCTAAGGTCTTCAGCGAAACTCCTAACTGACCAGCGACCAACGCAGCATTGTCTAGTCGGGGTATTTTTTTGCCAGCAACCCAAGTGTTTACAGTCACTTCGGCGATGTGGATATCCCGGCTTAATTGGCGCTGACTTGTGCGTGCTGCCTCGATCAGGTTTTTCAATGTCTGTTCGTTCTCGTTACCTGTGTTTGGATTCATCTTACTATAGAATCCATGCTTTAGTATTGACAGGTTCAAATATCTATACTAAAGTATGGAGTGGTAGACACAACAAAGGGATTCGGCTGGCCGCGTCATTACTTGGTTTTGCAGAATCTCTGCGTTTAGTTTCCCATGACTGCATTGCATACCCTAGGGCTTGTTCTCTCAAGCCCTTTCTAAAAAACTATGTACACAATAGAAAGCTTACAGAGTAAGACGTTCAAGGGACTCAAGGACATCGGCAGAGAACTCAATGTGGTACCAGAAGGCGATCGCCGGTGCCGCCAGAATTGGATCGATGCCATTGCCGGCAAACAGCCCCCGCTGCTGCAACTGCTGGAAGTTTCCCCGGT
>NZ_JAUBUC010000218.1:0-1576 GCF_036705285.1 Microcoleus sp. B4-C1
GTGATGCTATATCTGCCCATTCTTGTAACTTTTTCATGCCTTCTCTTATTCCCCAATCAAAGACCTGAATCCTTACAGATTTAGATTAAACCCCCAAAAATATGAGCAAGTAATTTTAACAATTTGTGGAATAGTAAGGTTGCGAATTGGATCCTTAATATTACCATTAGGAAAAGCGGGGAAATGCTCAGATAAAAATTAACACAGCTTCCTCAATATTTTGGCATAATTATCAACAACAAATATCTCAAACTCTTGTTTTATCGTACACACTAGCTAATTTACGATGATTACATTTACGTCCTAGAACTTAACTATGCAGAGGCTTTGAGTGTTTTCGGAGATGTCTATAGTAGATAGAGAGGGAATAACTCGAAGTTGAGAAATTCGGTCCCGGACATAATCGAAAAAACTGATTCCCAACTGACGAGTAGTAGCAACAAGAGGCATAAAAGTATCCCAAGCCCTCGTACCCTCAATCGTTTGAGTTGCATAGCTAATATTACGTCGCTGCACCATAGTTCTGGCAGCTAACTCAGCCGGATTATTGTGTAAAGGTAATTCAGGATGCTCTAAAACTCTCAGCAACTCCGATACTTTTGTCGCAGTTAATTGTTTGCGTTCATCCAACAATTCATAGCCGCTTGGAGTTTCAAAAAGCAGCCGAAATTTAGACTTCAAAAGCAGTGCAGCTTCGGGACTGGGAGCATCTTTGTAAGCTAATAATTCCCGATAATAATCCCAAAAATCTTCGATAAACTGCCCTAAAATTACTTGATGGCAAGCGAATACCGGGCTTAACTTCTTGTAATGCCTTCCCTCGTGTACCCAACATAACGCTCGCTCGGCAGTGATTAACTTGAATTGCGGAGCATCATCACAACAAAGAGTTTGTACGACTGGGCAATCTGTTTGCTGATGGTAGAAAGCAATAGCTGCTGCTTCCTTAATCCGGGTCTGTTGTTGAGAACCCAGTTTGGGTAGATCATTATTCAGTAGATGATTAAACTGTGCCTCACTCAACACAGTTCCTTGGGGTAATAGCTTGAGAACGTTCTGCCATTTAGTCGGGATTTTGAAGTCCTGAATTAGTGAGAATGTCAGTGGATTCAGAATAAATTTTAGTTCTCGTCCTGGCTGTAATCCTTTCAGGACTGTCAATCTGTCTTTATTCGCTGTTGTAAAGTAGACTGTATATAAAGGGTTGCAGATGATATTGGTAGTATGGTTTACTCCACCTACACGCGCACCAGTTTGGTCGAAGTGTTGCCAAGGACTACTTGCTAGTCCTGAATCATAAACTTCTTTTTTCTCGGTTTCAAAAAGGAAGTGGTTTTTGATGAATAGGTTGGATAAATAACCGGCTGACATGGAAATCCCTAAATCGGCTAAAAAATCTAGTAGTTTGCCTTGCGTCATATTGCCACCATAGTACAAACCGATCATTAGGGCTTTTATTCCTGGTCCAAATTCTCCTTCGTAGCCCACTGGTAATTCTGCTATAGCAATCCTAAATGATTTTCTCTATCTAGATCAATCCTAAATGATTTTCTTTGTGTAAGTATATTGACGTATT
>NZ_JAUBUC010000219.1:0-1557 GCF_036705285.1 Microcoleus sp. B4-C1
TTAGCTAAACAGACGGGAATCCCCACACTATACCGATCAAAGGTTAGTGTGGGATGAAAGACGCGGTGAGGTGAGGATTCCACCCGAAGAGCAATCTCACAGGCGCAAGCATTGAGCAGTGAGCGGGTGGATGACGAGACAAACAAATTCTTCGACGTGTCAATACTTGGTGGTAAATACTAGCAATTAAGGCTAGAAACCTCTCTTATTTTATGGATAAAACATTCACTCATGCACTTGACATCAAGTAACGTATTCGGGTACATTAACACTAATTGATGCGTAGCGACTGCAATCAAACATTTACTACTCAATGAGAACTTCTTACCAGTATCGATTACGTCCAACAAAGTTGCAAGCCACTGAGATTGACAGATGGCTGTCTCTGCTGTGCGCTCAGTACAACTATTTGTTGGCAGATCGATTTAATTGGTACGAACAAAATCGTTCTCCCATCAATGCGTGTCCGCTAGTTTGCCACTTACCCGAACTGCGGGAAAATCCCGACTATTACAGCCAGAAAAAGACGTTACCTCAACTCAAGAAAACTCATCCTTGGTATGCCGGAGTTTACTCTCAAGTTCTTCAAGATGTAGTTAAGCGAGTTAAGGTAACTTTTGATCGTTTCCTGAAAGGTGATAGCAACGGGAAACGCAGCGGTAGACCTAGATTCAAGCCGCGTAGTCGTTACCGCACGTTCACTTACCCTCAAGTTAAAGACGGCTGCTTGCAAAATAACTTAATTAACTTGCCGATGTTCGGAAAAGTCAAAGTTATTTTGCACCGTTCAATACCTGATGGATTTAAAATCAAAACCGTCTCTGTCACCAAAAAAGCTGATGGTTACTATGCAACTCTCAGCTTGGAAGACTCGACAGTCCCGGAAATTAAACCAGATTTTAATCCTCAAAAAATTGCTGGTATTGATATGGGGTTGAAGGATTTTTTGACAACATCAGAAGGGGAGACGGTGGCGATTCCTCAGCATTACCGCAAAGCTCAAAAACGCCTGCGGACTATTCAGAAGCGAGTCTCGCGCCGTAAAAAAGGTAGCAGCCGGAGACACAAAGCAGTTAAGCAACTGGGGAAGTGTCACAAGAAAGTAGCCGACAAACGTAAAGACTTTCATTTCAAAACTGCTAACAATCTCTTGAAAAAATATGAGGTTGTTGCAGTTGAAGACTTGAATGTCAAGGGACTTGCTCGTACAAGATTGGCTAAATCTGTGTTGGATGCTGGGTGGTCAAGCTTTCTGTCGATTCTAATAAACAAAGCTGTAAATGCTGGTTTGTTGGTGATGACCGTATGTGCTTATAACTCTTCACAAGATTGCTCTAATTGCGGTGAAAAAGTACCTAAAAAGTTGCATGAAAGATGGCACGACTGCCCAAATTGTGGATGTAGTCTTGACCGTGATCACAATGCAGCTATCGTAATCAAAAATAGGGCGGTGGGTCATCCCGTCTTTAAAGCTCAGTTAATGTCCGAAGCAATAGCTGGAGTCGCCCAGAAGCCTACATTATAGCTGTACTCAGCTTAATGTAGGAGTATGTCACT
>NZ_JAUBUC010000140.1:0-11395 GCF_036705285.1 Microcoleus sp. B4-C1
CCGTCCTTTTTGGACGGGCGGGACGCCCATCCCACAATAACAATTAAAATTGTAAGTTATTTAATTCGCGATCCTAATGAGTTTTTCAGTCCTCTTTGATAGGACTTTAGCTATAAGCCCCGTGGAATTCATTCCCTGGCGAAGAGTGCCGAGTGAGCGGGAGGACTGGCGGACTAAAAGCTTAAGTTGACACGCCTACGGCGCTCGCCGTAGGCGTGTAATCAATTGAGAAACTCAGCAATTTTTTTAACTGCTGCTTCCAAAATTGCTGGCGACTCGACTAAGGCAAATCGCACGTAGCCTTCTCCTGATTTCCCGAAACCGGCACCGGGGGAAGCTGCGACTCCTGTAGTCTGTACTAGCTGAGTGCAAAATTTCACAGAATCTTCAGTCCAAGGTTCCGGCAGTTTCGCCCAGACGTACATGGTGGCGGGGGGTACGGGTACTTGCCAGCCGATCGCCTGTAGCGCGTTTACAAAGGCATCCCGCCGTTTTCTGAAGGTTTCTACGCTGGTTCTGACGGTATCTTGAGGGCCGGTTAAAGCGGAGATCGCTCCGTTCAAAATCCCTCGATATTGGTTGAAGTCCACTGCGGCTTTTACCTGTCGCAGCGCTGCAATTAGTTCGGAATTGCCGATCGCATATCCGACTCGAAAACCTCCCATACTGTAGGATTTGGATAGTGTAAAAAACTCGATCGCCACACTCTTATCTCGATCCGCCTGAAAGATTGACGGTGCCATCAATTTGCGGTTTTCCTCGATCCCAGAGGGCGGGCACGGGGGCACCGCCCCTACGGAATCGTCAAACACCAAATCCACATAAGGGAAATCGTGAACTAAAACAAGTTGATGTTCTCGACAAAAAGCCACGGCTTTCTCAAAAAAAGCAACCGGGGCGATCGCAGTTGTAGGATTGTGAGGATAGCTCAAAACCATCATCTTCGACTCAGCCAGCACTGCTGTCGGAATATCTTCAAATATCGGCAAAAACGCATTTTCTGCTAATATCGGCATCGGATAAATTTGACCACATGCCAAATGCACACCGCCCGCGTGGGAAGGATAGCCCGGATCGAGCAGCAAAGCAAAATCTCCAGGGTTGAGTACAGCTAAAGGCATATGCGCTGTGCCTTCTTGGGAACCAATTAACGGCAGCACTTCTGTTTCTGGATTGACTGCAATCCCAAATTTTTGCTCGTACCAAATAGCTGCTGCTTCCCGAAAATCTCTTGTGCCGTTAAATAGCAAATAGCCGTGGGTGCTGGTGTCGGACAGAGAATGTGCGATCGCATCTGTAATGTGAGCAGCCGCCGGCAAATCCGAAGAACCCAGAGACAAGTCAATCACATTTTGTCCCGCTGCTCTAGCTTGAGTTTTTGCCCGATCCATATCGGCAAATACATTAAATTGCAGTGGTTCTAAACGTTTTGCAAATTGCATATTTTCTATATTTTTGGGGAATTTTAAGGAATATTTTTATATTAGCTAAATTATTTTTTACTAACCGCAGAGAGCGCAGAGGGCGCAGAGTCAGAGAGGAATATCGAGGATGAAAGAGAGATGTTAAAAAAATATTGGGGATTGCTATAGTTGTAATTTGGGAGTTGGCAACTCCCGAATCATTTCCAAACTTTATAAGTGAGCGTCGAGCAAACCGATCAAAGTTTGTTTAGTAATGGCTCCCTCGTGAGAAAGCACTACTTCGGCATTTTTAAACAGCCTGAGAGCTGGGACTCCTTCTACTTTATACTGCTTGACAGTATTAGGATTGGGGTCAATTTCCATTTTAACCACTTTCAGCCGATCGCTGTAGTTGGCCGCCACCCAGTCTACCGAAGGCGCGATCAGTTTGCAAGGCCCGCACCAAGTAGCCCAAAAATAGGCAAGCACTGGTTGCTCTGCTTTCAGGACTTCTGTTTCAAATTTTTCGTCGTTAATGACAATTACACTGTTGCTCATGGTTCTGCGATTATTTTTTCTATTTATTTCTAAAGCACCGGCTGGCGTGAAACTTGCACCAACTTAGAAGACAGGCCCAAAAAACTGTTACTAATTTTAAAACATTCTGCGAATTATTGAGTAGAAACTAAGGACTCGCGACTGATGGCTCATTCTGTATGGCGTTTAATTCCACTGTTGTCGGCGTCTGGTAGCGTGCAGATGGCGATCGACCAATGGCTACTGGAACAGCATCTAGCGGGCAAACATCCGCCAACTCTGCGGTTTTACACTTGGCAACCGGCGGCGATTTCCTTGGGCTACCACCAGCGCCGATGGCCGGAGTTTTGGCAGCAGTTGTCTTGGCAGGGAATGCCTGTGGAGTTGGTGAGGAGGCCCAGTGGCGGGCGCGCCGTGCTGCACCAAGGGGATTTAACTTATGCAGTTGTGGCGTCGGGATTTGGAAGCAGCCGTATGAAAGCTTATCAGACTATTTGCGAGTTTTTGATTGAGGGTTGGAGGGCGATGGGTTTGGATTTGCAATACGGGGAAGCGGGAAGGGGTTATATTCACAATCCGAATTGTTTTGGTACTGCGACGGGTGCGGATTTAGTTACACTTGATGGCCACAAGTTAATTGGTAGCGCTCAATTGCGACGGGGTGATGCTATTTTGCAGCACGGTTCGATGCGTTTGCAGCCGGATGTTAAATTATTTTCTCAAGTGTTTGGGGAGGATTTAATTCCTGTGCAATTACCTCTATCTCAAGGGGGAGATGATTTGATTGCCACTGTCATTGATGTTTTGAGTGCGGCGGCTTGTCGCTGTTTTGAAATTGATTTGGAGGTGCAGCCACTTTCGGATCGGGAATGGCAGGATATTTTGGAATTAACAAGTAATAAGCTGTTTCACATTTAACCTGCATATTTGGGGGCGGGGTTTACTGCCACCTTTGGGCAACAGCCAAGATGGCCGTTCCACAAGAGCTTTCTGGGATAACTATTGTGGGTATACCGCCTTTTGGGAACAGCCAAGATGGCCGTTCCACAAGAAAAATTATTTGTTGTAGAATAGCCATCTTGGCTGTTACTGATACAAGTTAAAAACTTGTACAGTTATTTTTATTAAAAGTTTTCCGGGCCGTTGATCCGACGCCAAAAAAGTTAAATTTAAATGCAGTAGAGCTTATGGCTGTGGCGGAATTTGAACGATCGGCTCTTTGGCAATTTCGCCCAATTTCACAGAATCCAGCAAGCTTTCCCAATCAGCCTTGAACGTTGTATCATTAGGCTGATCGCGGCGAGCGGCAGCTAGGGTGCTGAGGGCATCTTGCCAAATCCCATTTTCAGCATAAATAACGGTTTTCTGGCGCGGATCTGCCTGATCTAATTGACGGCGGATATCTTCACTGAGTTCAACTCGCCGTACCGTACCGATTTCTATCTGATCTGCCGATCGGTCTAGAGAGTCGCAAATCACTGTAAAATTCCAAGTGTAACTTTTGCCTACTTCCAAGGGCGGCACATTTTGGTTAGCGGGGATACTAACGCCGATCACCCCTGATAAATTGCTAATTGTGAGATCCTGTTTATAAATCTGCTTCCCGCTTTCATCTTTTAGGATAAATTCGGCTGATTCCGCCTCTGTTTTAGGCAAGTAGAAAAAGAACGTTGGATAGTCGAAAACAGTCCGTCCGATCTTATTTTTAGGCACTAAGGCTGTGAGACCTAGCTGACTAATGCTCGCGCAGCCACCGCGCACAGGCCGTCTCGGTTGAGTGGGGGGCCAATTATCTATATCTTCAGTAGGCGGAATGAAGCGCGGCCCTCCCGGTATAGGGTTGGGTGGGCGGTCAGGTGTGTTTATGCTGGGCTGTCCCACAACTGCCAATTGAGAAATGTTAAGTGTGGCTATCAATACTATTGAGCCAACTGATATCAGATTGATGAGAAACTTAGTAATTGTTTTCACATTAACTCCATGAATTTGTAGGGAGAGATTCTCTCTTTTTATTTCTTTTTCCTTCCCAAAACCCGGTAGACATTAACTTTTTGTTCCCTACCTCTTAAAGGCAAAGCTCCCCAAGATTCTACCTCAAATTTGTCGGCCAAATGCAGAAAGGTTTCTTCTGCAATCAATATCCGGCAAGTGTCCTCGTGCCGCTCCTTTTCGCAGCTTTCTAGGCGAGAGGCAATATTTACGCTGTCGCCGATCACTCCATATTCTAAACGGGTTGTGCCTCCCAGACTACCCACCATAACAGGCCCTGTAAAGATGCCTACTCGCATTTTTACGGCCGGTAAACCGCGATCGAGCCAATTTTGATTCATTTCTGGCAAGCGCGAACTTATAGCTAAAGCGGAAGATACGGCAAGGCGAGCATCTTCTGCAATTTCTTCTGCTGTGGTGCGGGGAATGGGTACGCCAAATACTGCCAGCATTCCATCTCCGGTAAATTTATTAATCACGCCTTGATGTGCTTGGACTTCTTGGGCCATTGCTGATAAATACTCATTTAACCAACTCATTACCACTTCTGGCGCGAGTTTTTCGGAGATTGTACTAAAACCCTGCACGTCGGTGAGGATAATAGTAGCAGTAACTTTTTGACCGGGCAATAACCCTGATTCGAGCAGATGGACGCGCTCTTTCCACAAGGCATTTGCGATCGCGGGTGAAGTTTGTTGTCCTAATAATTTCATCACAATCCCTTGCTGTTGTCTCGACTGCTCGTATTTATAGGTAACTGCGACTCCTGCGGTGATTAAAAGGGCAAGGGCTGGAGCAATTAGAGGTATCCACCCCTGTTGTAGGAAGAGGAAAAAGGTGAATCCGAATAATGAGCCGCAAGCTGCGATCGCACTTCCCATCAAATTCAGCGATTTTTCTAGCCGCCAAGCTAAACAGCCACCCACTGCACTCCAAACCACAATCCAGAGGATTTCTTGCCATTCATCCCAATACCAAAATAGCCCTTGGCCGTCTAAAACTGCACTGAGAATTTGGCTGGTGGCCGTTGCGTGAATTAATACCCCAGGCGTCGGGATATTACCGTTTTTAGTAGCGCTGTAAGGGGTAGAAAAAATATCTTTTACTGTTGGGGCTGTCACCCCGATTAAGACTATTTTATCTTTTACCAAGTTGGGGTCTACTTTGCCCTCCAAAACTTGAGTTATGGTCACGGTTTCTGCTATCTTTTTAGGAGAGCGGTAAGTGAGCAATATTTGATAGCCTTGGGCAGGAATGTTTTGATAACCTCCTGAGTTCGATCGCAACTTTGAAAATACTGTTTTATCTACTAAAAATTCATTGTTTTCTGTAGCTTTAGATTCTATATTTTTGCTATCAAAATATGCAAAAGCTAGCCTGGAGGGAAATGAATAAAACGTGTTTTTACCATCGCCAATAGACATCACATTACGACGCACTATACCATCTGGATCGAGATACAAATCGTTAAATCCTACCCGCTTGTCTGGTATGTTGGGAGGTGGCTGGACTCGATCGTACTTTAAGGAGCCGATGAAGGTAATGGGAAATACTTTGGGGTTTTTCAGTTGAGTTGCTAATTCTGCACTCCCCGGTTCGTAGGGAATATCACGAATTATATCGAGACCAATAGCTGTGGGTTCCAAACGCGCTATTTCGCCGATCGCTTTTGCTAAAACGCGATCGGAAATTGGCCATCTGTTTAAAGCACTAATGTCCCGATCGGTGATTTCAACTATCAGCAACCTGGGGTCAGGGCCAGGATCGGGTCGCAACTGCACCATGAGGTCGTAAGCATTTAATTCTAGTGGCTGCAACCCGCCTAAATGCCTTACGCCCAATAGAGTTCCGGTCACGACAATCCAGATAATAGCAACAGGTTGCAAGTCAGCGTTGGGGAATAAATGAGTTAAATTTTTCCCAAGTCCCTCCGCAAATTTATGATAAATTCTCTTAAAGAATTGGGGCATAAAATTTAGTGTTTCAACCCTGAGTCACAAAGTATGCTACATCTTAACTGATCGCTGATGCCCCTTACCGATACCCAATTTTTAGTTTTCTTGTGCGGTTTTGGCGATCGCACTTAACTGCAATCCCTGCGGATAGCTGTTTTCTTCTTTGCTGCGCTTGATGTCGGCGATTGAAATCTGGGGTTTGAGGTATTTTGCTAAAACTTTAACCACGTCGCCCCGATCGATCGTCCCCGCTACTGAACCAATCGGCGAGAGGACGATGATTCGGGGGAGTTGACGGGCTTCCATGCTGTTAATTACTTCTGCCAGGGATGCTTTTTCCGAGACTGTGGGGGTTTTTCCCAGGGGTTTCAAAATGTTGTGCAAAGTCTGAATTTGCCACTGACTGCGTTCTGTGAGGCGGATATCGTCGATCGACACTAAGCCCAAATCCCGGCCGTTGGTCGCAGCAATGTAAAATGGAAACGGATTGACTTCTAACAAATATCGATCGGCAAATTCTCGCAGAGTCAAATCTGCATCTACAACTCGAAACTCGCGACTCATCGCATCGCTGGCTTTAATTTTGAGCAGGGCTTCTTGCAGTGAAGTCAAGCGGCTATAAGCAGTGGCATTGCGAATGCCAAACCCGCCGATCAGCGCAATCCACAAGCCGCCGTACTCGCGCGTTAACAAGCATAAACTCAGACCCAAAGCAACAGCCAGCCAACCTAAAACTTGTCCTGTTTTTGCTGCCCAGCGAACGCCGGCAAATCGAGAGCCAGTGATTTTCCAAATTGCTGCTTTTAAAACTTGCCCTCCATCCAAAGGCAGACCGGGCATTAAGTTAAATAATCCCAAAACTAGATTGATGAGTGCTACCCTTTCGGTGACAATTGCTAGCAAACTTTTCGGGGGAAGAACTTGAGAACCCAAACCGAGGATTAAAAACAGTGCAAAGCTGACTAGAGGGCCGGCAATGGCTACTTGAAAAGCTTGACCGGGAGTTTTTGATTCCGAGTCGATCGAAGCTACTCCACCAAATAAGAATAAGGTAATAGAATTAACTTTAATGCCTTGCGATATCGCCGCCAAGCTGTGTCCGAGTTCGTGCAAGAGCACGGAAGCAAACAGTAGCAGAGCTATTGCTAACCCCGCACTCCAGGAGAGCGCAGGCCCCCACAGGCGGTAACTGCTGGCGTATTCGCGGGTTGCTAAGGCTAAAATTATAAACCACGAATAATCTATAACTAGGGGGATGCCAAATAAAGAGCCGATTCGCCAACCTGTCTGCATGAATTTTCCTGGGAAAGGAGAGCAAGAAAGAGTTTCTATTATAGCAATCCTAAATGAGTCGTAAACTTTTTACCCCACCCCAACCCTCCCCTTGGTAAGGGGAGGGAGTAAGAAATTCCCAAATGATTTAGGATTGCTGCTATATATCTTTTCTCACCCCTTGCCTTTGCCTTTCCCCTGATTTTTACAGAACTCCGGCGTTACCCAAGCCCAAGATTACTCCGGCTCCGAGCAAGTGGCCGAAGCTGGCTGTTGCCAGCAATTCTGGTACGCCGAAGCCTTTGAACATTCCAGGGAGTGCAACGGGTAAAGCTGGGCCCTTGCCTCGGTTTTGCTTGGAGATGCCGTAGTAGCCGATCGTGATCGCCAGCAAATTGCATAAAATCATTGTCAGTCCTACCAGTGGCGACCACTCCGGTGTTGAGGGAGCGGTAGATTGTACTGCCAACAGCAAAGATGAGTTAATCATGTTCTTATCTCCTGATTTCACAGATATATTGAGTTCCAAGATTATAAAAAGCGTTTTGCATTAAACTAAGATTTGTTTTAATAGTTAACAATTCGTTTATATTTTGATACAAATTCGGAAGGGAGGAGTCGGAGTGCGGGTTAAAATTTGCGGAATCACTAAATTAGACCAAGGAATTGCGATCGCCCGCTTGGGAGCCCAGGCCTTGGGGTTTATCTGTGTGCCGGCTTCCCCCCGCTATGTCAGCCCAGAAACAATTCGCCTGATTGTCGAGCAATTGCCGGAAAATGTCGATCGCATCGGCGTTTTTGCCAACACCACAATAGAAAATATCTGTCAAGTAGCGGCAGAGTCAAATTTAAGCGGGGTGCAGTTGCATGGAGATGAAACAGCGGAATATTGCGATCGACTGCGGGAGTTTTTGCCGGGAATTGAAATTATCAAAGCCCTGAGAGTTAAGACTCCTGAAACTTTAGCCACCGCTGCTGTTTATGCTGTTCGTGTCGATACTTTACTGCTGGATGCTTACCATCCAGGGCAATTGGGCGGTACTGGTAAAACGATCGACTGGATGATGTTATCAGAGTTTAGACCGCAGTGTCCTTGGCTGCTGGCGGGCGGTTTAACACCCGATAATATTTTAAATGCAATTGATAGGGCGATCGGCAATAACTTCAGCGGTGTTGACCTTTCTAGCGGCGTAGAAATAGCGCCGGGAGATAAAGATTTGACCAAAGTTACTCAGTTGTTTGCTAATTTAAGTCAACTTGCTCATCATTGATAAGGTGGCAATACCAAATTCACGCTTTTTATCCGATTCATTCTTTAGTCAGCGTGAGCGAAGTCTGCCGTAGGTTAGGCAGACCTCGTTTATACAGTAGCGGTTTCAACCGCATATTATTCCCTTTATTGTTTTATCGCCGGATCTCAAAAGTACGCGCGGCGGAGCTATCTTGAAGGGAATCGCCCTCCGGGTCTTCGTATTCCAAAACCAACTCACTAACCGTAGCACCGGTGGGGCCGCGGCGGCACCAACTAATCATTCCTTCCACAGCTTTTTTAGATCCTTCAAAGACAGCCTCCACCCGCCCGTCGGGGAGATTTCTTACCCAGCCGCCCAGGCCGAAATACTTTGCTTGATTCCTCGTTGAATATCGGTATCCTACTCCTTGAACTAATCCCGAAACAAAAACGCGGACTCTGACGGGGGGCAATGATTCGTTTTGCATAATAAACGGCTCAACTTACTGCTAACATCTGTTTGAAAATTTTAAGGATCAGTTTGATTATGTTAAATTTTAGTGCGATGGCGCTGCCGGGATTCCTGATACGCCGCATCACCCTAGCTTTTTCAACTATTCCCGATTTCACCGATTGGCTGGTTGCAGCTATGCTGGCGCTGGTTTACACTTCGATCGCTCTTTCCATTGGTTTTTGGTCAGGATTTCTAAAAGTAGACGTGCAAACCTCTCGGCGTACAATTGTGGGAGTGCTCGTTGGCTGTTTGTTAAGTCCGGGCATCACCGAGGAGTTATTGTTCCGGGTGTTAATGCTGCCGCACCCGTTTGAGAAGGCTTCTGGGTTAATGCTGTGGTTTTGGGGATGTGCGAGTTTGGCGGTTTTTGTAGTTTACCACCCGCTGAACGCGCTGACTTTTTATCCGGTTGGTCGATCGACCTTTATGAATCCAGTATTTTTGCTACTGGCGGCAATTTTGGGAGTTGCGTGCTCCCTCGCATACCTGCAAAGCGGTTCTATCTGGCCTGCGGTGGCGCTTCACTGGCTCGCAGTGACAGCCTGGCTGTTGCTACTGGGCGGTTACAGGAGGCTATATGGTTAAATGTAAAAAGTCCAGCATCACTATTTTGTCGGGAGGATCTCAGTTGTGGGTATCATCGGAGCGATCGTAGGTTTTTTGGCAGGGGTAGCAGTTGCTTATTGGTTAGTGGAAAAGCGCTTAAAGAAGCAAAAGCAAGAATACTTGCAGCAAACTCGCAGAATTACTGAGGAAATAGAATTAGCTCAGATGTCGCGGGTGCAACAAGCTGTAGAATCTCAGAAAGGAGAACGGGAAAATCAGCTTAGAAAAGCTACTATCGAACACGAAAATTTACTCAGACAAGTTACTACCCAATACGAAAACCAGCTCAAACAAGTTGCGGCTCAATATGAAAATCAGCTCCAACAAGTTTTGGCAGAACGCGACAGTCAGCTCCAACAAGTTCAGGCAGAACGCGACAGTCAGCTCCAACAAGTTGTCAGCGCACACGAGCCTGAGCTGCGGCGACAAATCAGCGAGGAATTAGAAGCCGCTAACAATGCTAGGATGCAGCAAAATATCCAATCTTTGCAAGCCGAACACGAACATCACTTACTCAGAGTTGCTGACGAATTGCATCTAAATTATCAAGCTCAGATGGAGCAACATTTGCAAAACTTGCAAAATGAACACGAAATTCGCTTGAGGCAAACTGCCGAGGAATATGAGAACCGCGAGGTTGAGCTGCAGTTAAATATGGAGGCTTTGCAAGAGCAATACGAGAGTCAGTTGCAAGCGGCTCACGAGCAGTTGAGAGCTCACGAAGCTCAGATGCAAGCTACTATCAGGTCTTTGCAAGAGCAGTACGAAAGTAATGTACAACAACAAGAAGTCCCGGAGCAGCAGTTCAGTCAGTTAAATTCAACAGAATTTGCCGAAGGTTTATCACAAGAAGAAGTTTGGCAGGAACTGTCAAGTGAGTTAAATCAAACAGAAGTTGAAGAAGAGTTAAATTACACAGATTTTTCGGAACCACAACCAATTGATTTACATCAACCAGCAGTAGAACAACAGTTTCCAATTACCAGACAAGCACCAAGCTATTCCCTACCGCAGTTGATGGGATGTGTTCAAAGTGAGGACAAAGAAACCCGCAAGTTTGCAGCGTCGGCTTTAGGTAAAATGGCTGCTGCTAATGCTCTGAGATCCGAAGGTCAGCGAGCAATAGAAACCTTGGGAAAATTAGCTCAAGATATTCACCCGGAGGTGCGCGAAGCTGCTGTGGAAGCACTAGCAATGATTAAGTCTGAAAAAGTGATTCCGCTGCTACAAAAAGCTTTGCGAGATATAGATAGCGGTGTGGCTAAATCGGCAAGTGCTGCGCTCAATAAGTTTAAGTTTTATCCGCGCACTCCGGCGGCTAAGCCGAAAACTGTTGATGTAAAGAAACCAAAGCGTTAAGCATTTACGAGGATAAATATAGCAATTGTAAATTGCCTACAACGCAGTAGGGAGACAACATTGTTGTGTCCTTACCGAGGTGCTATATTTCACTCCATTTCGATTACTACCACAAACTGTGGAGGTTGGGTTGAGAAAAGAAATCAAACTCAATTATTCGATCGACAACTCGCCCAATTTTTAGCAGACATAGCAGACACCCCGCTGTTTAAAACCGTAGGCTGAAACCTTTTTTAGCAACTGGCGATTGAAATCGCTTCTTGTATCTTCACGCATCCTGTAGGGGCGGGTTTTACCAATCATCTATGCCAGAAACCAACAATATAATAAACCCGCCCCCACTTGGGCGGCAAATCCGAATCTACATTTTTTGGATTCGCTCGAATATCAGGTTAATCTGGGTTATCGGTGGTGTGGGGGCGGGTTTACAAGATTGTTTGCGGTTATCAAATATTGTTGGTAAAACCCGCCCCTTGTATCTTAAAAGAGTGCGTCAGTCGATCGCCACGTCATTGATTCGATCATACCG
>NZ_JAUBUC010000220.1:0-1517 GCF_036705285.1 Microcoleus sp. B4-C1
AACAATTGATTGGTGTCCGTCACAGTAATCAAAGTTTGATTGTTGCTGGAAGTAATACTGAGTTGATTAAAACTCAATTCAGAATTCAACCCAATTAAATCCTCTCCCTTGCGGAAATCATTAATGATGTCGCTACCCAAACTTTGATTGAGGAAAAACACATCATTTCCCGAACCTCCCGTCAATGTATCGTCCCCAACATCCCCGGAAAGGAAATCGGCACCGCTGCCACCACTGAGAATATCATTACCTTTGCCTCCGTACAGGCTATCGTTACCGATGTCGCCACAGATCACATCGTTTTCATTGCCGCCCAACACCAAGTCGTTGCCCTCACCGCCATCGAGACTGTCGTTTTCTTTGCCGCCGTACAGGGTATCGTTACCGATGTCGCCAAAAATCAGGTCTGCACCTTCATTGCCAAAGGCAATATCGTTGTCGTTTCCGGTATTAATTGTGTCATTTCCTAAGTTGCCTAAAATGTAGTCGTCGCCATCTTCACCCAGCAAGATATCGTCATCTTTACCGCCGAAAATGCTGTCGTTGCCAAGGCCGCCGGCAACTGTATCATTGCCTAAATCTCCCCTCAACAAGTCCTCGCCCTCACCACCAACCACAGTGTCATTATCTTTGCCAGCGTAGATGGTATCGTTGCCAGCGCTGCCAGAGATGAAATCGCTGCCTTCATTGCCGAAGATTGAGTCGTTATCTGCACCGCCGTCAATGTTGTCATTGCCGCCCATGCCGTAGAGAGTATCGTTGCCGATAAGTCCGTTAATTGAATCGTTGATGACACCGCCCATGATGAAATCGGTAGTGTCGCCGCCGTTGATTGTTTGTTGGACGGGGTTGGGGGTGATGGTGGCAGAGTCGAGTTGCGGGGCGTTGAGGCTATCGAGTAGGCAATCATCTACGGCCGGTTCCGGTGTGGGCGTGGGAGTCGGTTCCGGTGTGGGCGTGGGAGTCGGTTCCGGTGTGGGCGTGGGAGTTGGTTCCGGTGTGGGCGTGGGAGTCGGTTCCGGTGTGGGCGTGGGAGTCGGTTCCGGTTCCGGTTCCGGTGTGGGCGTGGGAGTTGGTTCCGGTGTGGGAGTAGGAGTGGGTTCGGGTGTGGGCGTGGGAGTGGGAGTCGGAGTCGGAGTCGGAGTCGGAGTCGGAGTCTCAGTTGGAGTGGGCGTCGGAGTTGGAGTCGGCGTGACTGTAGGGTTAAATTCATAAGCGCCAATATCAACGATCGCACTTCCGTTATTATCACCATCTTGAGGGCGACTCACACCGCGCTGATCTGCTGCCGGCGCGCCCGCACCAGTACCGGTATCAATTGCCGGACTTCCTGTTAGCAGCGGCAGCACGAAAGCGCCGTTAATATTTTCCAAAGGGCCGAGTAAGGGATCGGCGATCGTCACATTTGCCGTAACATTACTATCATTAGGATCTCCCACCGTCAGTTTAGCGGGAAATTGAATATTGTTTCCCCCATCGATTAGCTGCCGTCCAGTGTGCTGCCTCGTTTTAAAAGG
>NZ_JAUBUC010000221.1:0-1516 GCF_036705285.1 Microcoleus sp. B4-C1
TCCTCACCTCACCGCGTCTTTCATCCCACACTAACCTTTGATCGGTATAGTGTGGGGATTCCCGTCTGTTTAGCTAACTTCAGAGCATTACGTCCAGAGTAGTAGCTAACGGCTTTGCCGCTGCCCGGAATCTGAGTTACCAAAATCTTTTCATCATCCTCATCAGTGACAAGTTCGATTACGAAGTTACCGGCTGGATCGAAATAGTCCCGACTGTTGCAGATGCGATCGTAGTGAGCGCCGATGACCCGATCGGCAGTCTCGAAAGTATCGTCATACAAGTGGGCGGACTGGGATAGCGTCACCAACGGGCCCATCGTCAGGTCATAATTCGATCGTTGGGCGATCGCATCTCGGATGTGGTGTTGCAGCGCCCGCAACCCCATCGCGTTCGCCGGCCATGCCGCAAACATATCATTACTCCGCAGCGTAGCAGTCAGTGAGAGTTCCCCGTCCACGACGCGCACCCAGACATGATTGAGACAAGGGCTACCGCTGTGCTCATGGTCAGAGGAACCGTCCGATCGTCTGCTGAAGTTGCCGCCAGAATCCCAGAGGTTGATAACGGCGCTGGCAGCATCAATCTCGTTAATGAGTTTGGCGATGACTTCTTCGATTTGGTCACGCCCAAACCATGACCGCATCCGTTGACCATAGGTGTACTTGATTCCCTCGTGATATGGGGCATCTTCCAGAATTTGAGGGATGTAGTCTTGCAGGAATTGGCGATCGATCGGCAGATAGTTCGGCTCCGGGAAAAAGAATTCGGGTGGTTCATCGGTCACAACTGCCATCAGATCGATTAGCTCTTGCACCTGTCCGTCATATCCTGTGGGTCGCAACACGCCTGTGGTTTTGATGCGGTGGATGATTTTTATCCAGGTTTCGGCGATCGTCTTCCCTTCGATTCTGTGACCATAGCGCTGACCTGGGAGCACCGTGGGCAAGTTCTCCACCAGTGGGAATATCGTCGGTGTTGCCCACTCCGGTTTCGGGGCAAGGTTGGCTAATTTTTTGGCTAGAGTGACTGCTTCAGAAATGCTTTGGACTTCATGATATTCGATCGATTACCGTAACTGTTGCAGATTCTCAAACGGAATTTCGATGTCGATGTATCCAACTACGTCTGAAATGATTTTCCAACAGTAAGAATCGTTATCGCTTTTATCACATTCAAAGCGTTCTCGAAAGAAATCTAGGAAACATTGAACTGCGCCTGAATTCTTATCTTCGTTCATGGCATTTAGCACTATTAAAAATCTGATGTGAGGATTACAAAGTAAGTTTCTAACCAGGAAATTGATACCGCGTGTTGCAGAGTACAGTTGCCCGATTGCCCCATACTCGTGCTCTTCCAGTTTCTTTTTGATTACGCCCTTCAGTGTCCATCCGGTTACTATTGCCGTTTGTCCTGTTCCGCAAAACACCTGATTCGGCTTATAAGCTGTTGTGCCTTTAAATAGGGTATAATAAAAAATTAGTTTAGTCAATTTATACAAAAATGCCAGCTAAAAAC
>NZ_JAUBUC010000141.1:0-11273 GCF_036705285.1 Microcoleus sp. B4-C1
AAATAAGGTGTAGATGTCTAGAGTGCATTGTGCTGTCGAGGGTTTAGTAATTTCTCTCATTCTCCCATACCCATTACTAGACGACCCTTATTTATCAATTCACTATTTTGTTATTCTGTCAATGCGTAAGTCCTATGAGTTTAAAATTTTTCTTCTCAGTCCTCATAGCGAGGACTTTCACTTTGAGGCAGGGAATGAATTCCCTGCCGGACTATTGGTTGTATGTTAAGTTGACACGAGTGGGCATGGTGCCGTGTCCCTAATGTACTTCATAAACCTGGTTTCTGGGTAAGATTGCGTAAGCCCCATTTATCCTATTTGATAGCACGGGGTTGGTTCTGTTCCATCATTGACTTTAATGCCGACAGTTTTAAGTCTGTAAGGTCGCGGATGGTAATTGAGCAACCGTCTCCCAATTTAACAGCAGTGAAATAATAGCATTTGCCCAGGTAATCACTTTCTAGATGAACCTCTCCTTCAAGCGATTCTCCAGTCTCAACAACTTCTACTAATAAATCAAAGACTCCGGGACTCAATTGATTAAACAGTTTTTTCAGCACGGGTTCCCCCGCGAGTTCTGTTCGTTTTTTCCCTAAGAGTCTGGCAAAGACAGGGTTAACTACCAAGCAGCGAAAATCTTCAATTTCTCCAGCGATATCTCCCCTCACCGCCTGCACTGCGGCTATTCCATCCAGAGATGAATTTAGCAAATTTGCCAGCAGGCTGCGAGATTGGTAGGCAATTTCTGCGGTTTGCTGGTGTCGCTCGATTGCTTCTTTAAGCTGGCGTTTTTGGTGCTGGATAGTTACCTGAGTTTCGAGGCGAACTAGCACTTCTTCCGGCTCAAAAGGTTTAGAGATATAGTCAACTCCCCCTACCTTAAAAGCTTTGACTTTATCAAATACTTGGTCAAGTGCGCTTAAGAAAATAATCGGAATTTCTGAGGTGTTTTCATCGGATTTGAGGGCTTCGCAGACTTGATAGCCGTCTATATCTGGCATTTTTATATCCAGCAATATAGCATCGGGGGGATGATTGCGAACTGTTCTCAAGGCCATCGCACCATTGGTTACGCAGCGAACTTTATACCCATTTTTAGTGAGAATTTCTGTTAGAAAACGCAGATTCTCTGGGAGGTCATCAACAATTAAGATGTTACCTTTGGGAGTTTCTAATTGATTGATGTCACTTGTTTCAGCCGCAGCCATCGCCATAAGTTTGCCTTCGCCTTTGGCATCGGCGAGCTCACTTGTGGTGTTTTGCTTCTCTAGCACCGAGCGAAAGTTATTCTTCGTAACTTTTTGTCCCATTACGTCTGAAAGGCGCTGCCACAGGATGGCTGCTAAATCTTTGATATGTCCTATGCTGAGGTACAAGCTGTCAGCAACAGCACTATAAGTTGCGTTTTTCCAAGCAGCTTTTAAGATTTCCTGCTCAAGAAAATTTAACGGTTTACTGGTTTTGGACTCTAAGGCGGATTCGAGAAATTCTAGAGCTTGTTCAAAAGTCATGTACAAATCAATCTCATCGGGTAAGGTTTTTCAGTTTTGCACCCTAATTTTGAGTTATACACCGTACTAAGTCGGTGGAGAAATTCCTAATAGTGATTATGACAGACTTATTGACACTTACGCTCCTGGACGATCGCCCCCGATCGTGATTTCACCTTGTCGAAATATGCAAAGGGCGATCGCGCCCGCCTAATTTTTTGTGAGGGCGATCGGCTTAAACCCTTGTCAGCACAAGGCTTTTAAGTTGCTTGTCACCCCGTCAACGCCTACGACATCGACTCTTTGACATATATAAAGCTCTTAACAAATCTGAAAAACTGGTTCATCTTTCATAAATCTGAGTTCGCTACCTAGCGGACAACCGTATAACTCAGTATCAAGGCTTGTCTTTATCCATAAGACAAGGCTTGACAGCTTTTATTCCTGCAAATTAAAATAATCCGCCGATTAGCGCCGACCCTTTGATTAATTTTAAGTATTATTACCGATGTCTTTTACCGCGTGATATGGTAATTCTCCCTCAGAAATATGCCAATGAGGCAAAGATCCGACTTTTCCGACTTTATGATCCGACTTTTCCGACTTGCTTTATGCCGATACCCCAAACATACTATTGAATAGCATCTACCAAAAGACATAGAACAGTACCAGTCATGCTGTCGAGCTGCTCTATCTAAAAATAGATAGCAAAACCAGGGCGTCCGACTTTTCCGACTTTCCGATCGGACTTTCCCGACTGACAGGGGCGGGGGAGGGGAGCCCTGATACAGACATGGAAAGGATGCAGCCTCAAAAAAAGAGCAACTGAATCCAATCTTTATCCGCATAAATACTGAGACCACACTCAGCTAGATGTTTGCGGGATTGGGGTGCAACGAAAAAAGCAACAGAGGAATGTTCCTTCACATCTATCTTTCAACACCTTTAAAATCATGTCAAATTCTCACTCCGTTATTGCAACAGACATTCGGTGTTGTCCAGAAGATATAGAGAAAGCATTTTGGCAGCTATGGCAGCAGAATCGAGATGATCTTTACCGTTGCTGTCTCAGGTGGATGGGGGGGAATCCTGCTGATGCCGAAGAAGTCCTCAGTCGCGCCATGCTCAAAGCTTGGGAAAAATTGCCAGACTATGCCGAAAAAATCACCAACCTCCGAGCTTGGATCACCCGCTTAACCCATAATCTATGTATAGATATTCACCGAGAACGTCGCCGGAAAGCAATGCAAATGGAGGACATTGAAGAAGTAGCTGCTACAGGAAGCTCAGCAGTTATTTCTTGTTTTGACTCTCCTGAAGAGGCACTTCTACATCATGAGTTGGGACAGTACATTCGCCGCGCTATTGATACTCTTCCTTCTCGATTACGCAATCCGTTTATTCTGCGTTACTGCCACCAAATTGCCTATCAAGATATTGCCCAAAAACTTGCTCTCTCGCTCAATAACGTTTACAAGCGCATTCAACAGGCACGAGAAATTCTGCAAAAGCGTTTGAGCAGGTATTTGTCAGGGTTGGATGATGGTTTGTTAGATTCCTCCGAGTCGTCTCAAAAGGGGGACGTTGCCTCGATCGGGGATGATTTTGCTGTAGGGGTAGTGCCCCCGTGCCTACCCCGTCAAGATTGTGGGGCAGCCACGGCTGGGACAGCCACGGCTGGGGCAACCACGGTTGGGACAGCCACGGCTGGGACAGCCTCGGTTGGGACAGCCACGGCTGGGGCAACCACGGTTGGGACAGCCACGGCTGGGGCGATCGCGGCTGTCCCAGCCACGGCTGGGGCAACCACGGGGGGATTGCCCCGACAATTCGATGAAACGATCGCATCCGACTCGATCGCCCCCATCCCTCAGAACATTGGCGAGACAATTAATTATCAGGTAACAGCAATATGTCTAGAAACACTGCACTCCGGGTGGTATCCCTCACTCAGTCCTCTGGGGTGGAGTTGAATGCTTACCTGATTTTAGACGAAAAGCCAGCCCGAATTGACCAGAAGCTGAAAACATTAAGTGAGTACGTGCAGCAGTATCCTTCGGGATGGAAGAAACGGTTGGAATTGGCGAATCTGCTGTATGCAATGGGTCGTATTGAGCAGGCGGTTGAGGAGTATCGCCAAGTAATCGATCGGCAGCAACCATTGATTGGCGTGCGCTTGCAATTGGGGAAACTCTTGCAGCTTATGGGACAAAAGGCTGAGGCAGTAGCGGTTTATGAAAGTGCCTTGGCCAATGCACGCAATGAGGCGACTCGACAGCATATCAGCGGATCGATCGCACTCTGTAGAAATGACACTCAGGGTGCGATACTCGCTTTTGATTCGGCGGCTTCCCTAGAACCAGATAATGCGGCTCACTGGCTGGCCTTGGGGCAGGTGCAGGTGGGGAGAGGGGATGTGGCTGCAGCTTTGCGAGCCTTTGATACGGTTTTGTCCCTTCAGCCAGATGATGTTGTAGCGCTGATTGACAGCTACGACGCGAGTCAGGCGGTGGGGAATGTGCGCCAAGCGCAGCGGCGGTTGAGCAAAGCGCTAGAGGTGGCTCCGGGTGATTTCCGAGCGCTCAAACGACTGGCGGATACTCGTTGCCGGATGAGATTGGTATCCGGTGAGGAGGGGAAGCAGACTAAAAAAATAATTAGTTCTTTGCTGCAACAGGCTCCTGATGGGGCGGATGCCCGCGAGTTGCTGGCATATTATCACGTTTTCCGGGGGGAGTCAGCTAACGGGATTGGGGTGTTGGAACGGTTTACTGAGGAACACCCGAATCATCCGAGGGGTTGGTATTCCTATGGGCGGTGCTTGTTCCACACGGGGGAATATCAAAGGGCGGCTGAGGCGATGCTGAAGGCTTATCGTCTCTATCCGCAGGATTGTGAAATTTATCGGGCGTTGTGTGAGATTTTGCCTGTTACCTCTCCCCCAGTTCCTCTCGATCCCCCCCAGCCCACAGCAGGGCGGTTTCAGTCTCAGAAAAAACGTGAATTTTGTAGGGGTAGTGCCCCCGTGCCTACCCCCGACCCAGACGATTCTCACCAAAAACGTGAATTTTGTAGGGGTAGTGCCCCCGTGCCTACCCCCGACCCAGACGATTCGATCGGGAGGTCAGACCAAGAGGGCCGGCACGGGGGCACGGCCCCTACGGATAATGAAACAGCCCTGGGGGATTTAGGGGGATCTAACCGTGAAGTAACCCTTACATCAATAGTAGAAGAGATGCTCGATCGTTTTCCCGATCGCTGGAATGTTTGGGCGACGGCGGGGCGGGTGTTGGTGGAAAGTTTTCAGGAAATCGATCGGGGGTGTAGTGTCTGTGCGAAGGGGACGCAACTTGAACCGCAGTTACCAGATGCTTGGTTTGGTCATGGGCGGGTGTTGGCACTGGCGGGGAAACACCGGGAGGCGGTGGAGGCTTTGACGCAAGGATGGCAGTTGTTACCGGAAGATGCGGGTTATCTGCAATCTGTGTCTGCTGCGGTGTGGCTGGGGGAGAGTTATCGAATGTTGGGGGATGAGGTGGCGAGTCGGAAATGGTTGGAAAAGGCTTGTCAGTCCCAGGAATTGATGGAGTTTGATCCGGCGATGGCTGGTTACTGGCAAGGGAGGGCGTTGTTGGGCTTGGGGGATGTGACGGAGGCTATGGAGGCGTATCGAAGTGCGCTGAGTCGGCGGTTGCTCTCCCCTTTTCGCGGTGAGGTTGAGGAGGCTGTGAAACGGTTGAAAGGTAAGAGGCGAAAGGGATCTCGTGCTTGAGTATGGTTTGATGGGGTGCATTGAGTTGGGAAAAAACAGCCTCTAACTCGAAAAATTCAGAAATTGACCTCTGGATTCGTCTTATAGGTGTAGAGACAAAAATAAAGTTTTCGTCTCGATAGGAAAAAAAACTCTGACAGTGAAATCAAATTCACATGGAAAAGTTAATGTCTTTACTCAAAATAACCTGCGCTTTTGTGTTTGCTTTAGCTTTGTCTTTTGGTGTAGTAAGCAACAATGCTTGGGCAGCAGGTGCCTATAGCCTAACTTGTCAAAATGCTCAACTTCAGGGAGCCACTCTATCAGCAGCTTGCCAGAAGGCGGAGGGTTCTCGGTATCAGCAAACCTCGCTCAATTTAGATCAGCATATCCAGAATGCTGATGGAAAAATGTCCTGGGGTGAAGCTGCGTTTTCTAAAACCTGCACTTCAGCCGCTCTTAGTAGTGCTAACACTCTCAATGCTCAATGTAAAAAAGTGGATGGCTTTACTCCTAATAAGACTTCCATTAATTTAGTTTAGATGAGCATATTGCTAACATTGATGGAAGGTTGAAATACGAACCCTAAAATACGGGCAGGCGATCGCTTTTCAGGAGGATTTTTAGAAATCAGGGGCGGTCGCCTCTCTTGGCGATTGCAGGAAGGCGATGATACGAAGTTGGAGCTTCGCATCATTTAAATAAATTTGATTCCGTCGCGTGCGGTAGCTTTTCCGACGCTCCGACTTTACGATCCGACTTTGCCGGCTGACAGGGGCAGGGGAGAGGAACGAGGATAGATAAAGATGCAAAGCGAGAAAATTCGCTCCCCTCTTCTGTATCAAAACGGAAGTGGGTGCAATCTGTCATTGTCACGCATGGAAAAAAGTTAGTGAAGTAATGAAGAAGCGGAATGGATGATGCTAGCGAGGAGACTATTAAACAGTTACTTGAGATAACATAAGCCTAGATAAAAGGTGATAATTATCGCGATGTAAAGAGCGTAAAAGTGGTAATTGCAGAGTTGATCAAAAACAACTTATCCCCGAAAAAAATCCGTTCTTAGTTCAATGCCCTAAATTTATTTATGGGAGTACGCAAGTGTTGCCAAAAATACATAATTTGAAGCCCTACCTACCTCAATTAAAGATTATAGGTAGGGAGGGGTTCAAATTATGACATTATCGTGAATAGCTATTAGAAACTACCGACAATAAATTCGCCCGAGCCTTTTGATACAGACCATGTTTGTTTCCGTTTGAATCGGTTTAACTTGTTGACTCACTTGACTTTGGTCAGCTTGGTCAGCTTGGTTAACTTGGGTAATCTGAGCAGCATGAACAGGAAAAGCGAGCGCCATCAATCCAGTAACGATTAGTAGTGTTTTTTTCATGATTAAAATTCCTTAACTCTTTCTTATTTATAACAGCAATTACGAGGAATTAGGTAAAGTTAACATAAAGGTTTGGGAGGTATTTATAAAGAAAATGTAAAGTCTTAACTAGCGGTTATTGATGCAATAATTTATCCGAGTTTTCCGACTTTATAATCCGAATTTTCCGACTGACAAAGGCAGGGGAGAGGAACGATAATAAAGATATTTTTAATCAACTCTTCTTGTATTAACTAGCAGCATCGCGACTGATTCTGTACTTGCGAACCTCCCCAACTCATTACCCGTTCCTCAACCTAAGTGCGATCGCCAATCCTGTAGGTTGGGTTGAGTGGGCGCGAAACCCAACATTTCCCAGAAATTACGGATGCATCATCTTTCATAAACAAAGAGTTCGCTACCTAGCGGACAAGCCTGTAACTCGGCGTCAAGCCTTGTCTTTATCAATAAGACAAGGCTAAATTCCTTTTTTCTCTTTACAAACAACGAGCGTATCTAACAAGTAATTACCTAAAAATGATTAATCTAATTCAATTGTTTTTGTTGTATTGGCGAATTAATTGTCTAATTAAACTTTATATAAAGTCTATTTTTTAACCTTGAGACTCTTATTATTAACAATTATTTTTGAGAAAAGGGAGTATAAAAGTTCAATCGAACCCCACAAGTAAACATCGTAAAAAAAAAATAATGATTAAATACTAGCGTTTTTTCTAAAACAAAAATAAATTTTGATCGACAATTGCTCAGGAGTTTAACATCAGGAATTTAAAATTGAGGTAGGGTAGGTACTGCCGTCAGCGCCTACCCTACATCCTAAATAAAAGCCTAAGTAAAAGTATAAAAATTTCTGTAGATAAACTCTTCTAACTGAGGGAACTAATTTGGTTCTTTAAAACCCTCAACAAATACATTGCCTCCTACAAATGGCAATTCATTTTACTCTTTCTATGCTTGATATCCGACGCAGCATTTGATTCAGTCTTCCGAGGCAGCTTAAAATTTATCATCGATGCCGCCATCGTTCCCCAAAACTATGGTCTTCTGGTTCTAATCCTGTCATTGCTAGTCGTCGGAGCAATTCTATATGCCTGCATCGGTTTGCTAGGAATTTTCCTAGGAGCGCGTTTGGGCATTTTAATCACCAACAATATCCGACACTCTCTATTCGAGCATCTCCAAAGCCTTTCAATGGAGTTTTTTGGGCGACGTTCAGCCGGGGATATTGTCAATTGTCTCATCGCCGATGTCCAAAAGGTGGAAAATGGTGTAATTACAATGGGGCTGACAGTCGTTGTTTTAGAACTGTCTAACTTCCTATTTTCTCTGGTTTTCCTCTTCTTCCTCAACTGGCAATTAGCCCTGCTCAGTTTAATCGGTTTAACCCTCTGCACCATTGCCCCAGCAAAAATTGCCAGCCTTGCCACCGAAGTCGGCTATAAGTTGCTGCAAAAAGAAGGACAGATTGCCAGCGTCGTCGAAGAGAATATCCTCTCGCAAACCGTTGTCAAGATATTCGGGCTGGAGAACCAAATGACTGAGGATTTTTCCAGCGATTTGAATGACTTAAAACAGGTTTATGTCCGGGCAACCTTTCTCTCCTACTTAGTGCAGAAAGGTCCCATGATTGGTTTTGTCATGACGCAGCTTATCGTTTTAAGTATCGGTGCTGTCATGACCTACAGAAATTTAATTTCTGTAGGAACTCTTACCTCCTTTCAAGTTTTACTGGTAGGTTTGAATCTCAATATTCTTGGTTTAACTTCGTCAATACCTGCATTTATTGATGGAGTGGCAGGGCTGCAACGCATCAGCGATATCTTATCAGAAACTCCGGCCATTCAGGATGCACCGGATGCGATTGATTTACCTCACTTTTCCAGTGATATTTACTTTGACGACGTTACCTTTAGCTACTCCCAAGATAGAGGAGGAGTTAAAAATCTATCCCTAAAGATTCGCCAAGGAGACTTCGCGGTATTTGTCGGTCAAAGTGGAGCAGGCAAAAGTACAATTGTCAACTTGCTGACGCGATTTTATGACCCAGATAAAGGACGCATTCTGTTTGATGGAATTGATTTACGTCATGCAACAGTACGCTCCCTCCGTTCTCAAATTGGACTGGTTTCTCAGGATGTAATTCTCTTTAATTGCTCCGTGCGGGAAAACATCCGCATGGGCTATCTAGAAGCCACTGACGAACAAGTCGAAGCCGCAGCCAAAGCCGCCGAGATTCACAAATTTATTTTGTCCTTACCCCAAGGCTACGACACACCTGTGGGTGACAGGGGCGGACAGTTATCAGGGGGACAACGGCAAAGAATTGCTTTAGCGAGAGCCTTGGTGAGAAATCCAGCAATTCTAATTCTCGATGAAGCCACATCCGCCCTCGACCCCGCCACAGAAGCCGAAATCCTCGCCACCATCGAGCGCATCACCAAAGAACGCACCGTAATTTTGATTACCCACCGCATGGCCCATGCCTTGCGTGCGGATGTCATGTACGTGCTGGAAAACGGCAGCTTGGTTGTTAGCGGTTGACACACACATTTGACCTCTACTGAATATTTTGGAGTTAAAAATTATGACCAGCACAAATGATTACAAATGGCTAATTCCCTCTTCTGCCAACCTAGGCTCGAAATCTCTTGAAGAAGAGAAAGCTCTCTGGGATAAAAACCACGAAGATTATACCAACACCGCTTTCAGCATCACCCAAGACCCTAAAATCTGCAAAAACTTAATCCGTCCAGAGCATTCTCCCGGCTATGATATTCCCAACTCGCCTGACATCAAAGTCCTAATTCCCGGTTGCGGCTCGGAAATTTATCTTCAGAAAACCTTACTAGAATTTTGCCCCCAAATTGGACAAATCTACTGTACCGATTTTTCCAAAACAGCGATTGAAAAAGCACAAGGACACTGGAAAACAGCAGATGGAGATTCCCGACTCAACAATCAGCAAATCGTGTTTGAGCAAGTAGACTCCACGCGAATCACCGAACAAAAACCGGAGTGGAACGAGAAATTTGATTACGTCCTACTCGCAAATTCCGTGGTTTCCAGTGAGGATAAAACCAACCGCCAGATGATACGGGAATTTGGGAAAGTTCTCAAGCCAGGTGGCAAGATATATGGATATTTCCCAACCACCTTATGCTTTTTAGAAATTGCCTATTTTAGTCGCAAACACGCTCACTGTGTTACAGAGGGATATATCGATGTCTACGGCAATAAAGTTTGGGATGCTGAGTGGCAAGATCCCCAAATTTATTACACTCCCTTGCGGTTAAATCGCATCTTTAAAGAAGCGGGATTAAGACAGCTCTGTTTGGAGATGCAGTTTTTGGACTATGAGCCTTTTGTTTCCATGTTTAAAGAGATGATAGCTCATGACGACCCGGATATCTTTCTCTGGCATCTTCTAGTTCGTTATGAAAAATAGGACTTAGGGATTTGGGCGAAGCATCTGGCTTGATGCTTCGTTTCACTCAGCATGACACATAGGCTTTGCGTAATTAGGGACACCGCCCCGTGCCCTTCTTGGTGTCAACTTAACGTCAAACGTAGTACGGGTAAACTGTCTGACGATTAGGGCTCGATCCCCCCTAGCCCCCCTTAAGAAGCAGGGTGGATTAATTGTCGAGAGGCTAAATCAAGGCTATGAAGGCTATTGACCGACATTAGGCGAGGCATTTAACAGGTTTATCTGAACCCGATAAATCAAAAAGTAACTCGCTTAAATCTTCAATTTGATTAGCCATCAATCTCAAAGCTTCAGGAAAAGTATGAGTACATTTCATGCGAGCCAATGAAACCAAAAATTGTCTAATCATTGCCCAGTTAGCAGGTGCATTGCCACCACGACGAATATCGTTATCCTCGTTTAACGTCACATCTTTGACCCAATGCAGTCGATTCTCAATCAACCAGTGGCCACGTATAGCATCGGCAAATTGCAAAGCTGACCAATCCAGACTACTTAAATAATAGTGTAGTTCATCGAAATTAACTAGCTGACGACGACTTTTTTTTCCCTCCCATCTAGTCCCATATCTCCTGACCACAATTATATGTTTGGCACCCGCCCAAAGGGGCAATAATTGAGGTGGAATAGGATAAATTTTGGTGTGGCGAGTTGTGGTTCGCCCATGTACACATTCAGAGACTTCCGAATCGTCAGTCGCCACCGCAGAACTGACTAATTTATTAGCCGCTTTAAACAGATTTAATTGATTCTTTTTGAGCGTAACTATATAGTCATTGCCACCCTTAATAATTAAGGCTAGTGTTTTTTTTTGACAGTGCAGTGCATCGACGGTAATTACTACTTTATTACCGGATAGCTCTTTGACTAGCTTCTCTACGACTTCGACTTCACTTGAATGCTTATTTTCCATAACTTGATGTCGGACTACCCATCCATGATGATGACTGTAAACGGAAACCATGCTGACAAAATTTTGGTAAGAGCTGCTACTCCCAGTCAATGTACTTTTGATCCCTTACCATCTATTGCCATCAATTCTCCTTCGTCTATTGACAATTCTTCTTGAGACCACACATTAAAAAGAACGGCTAATATCTCAAAATCTAATGATTGAATTATATTTCTAAACGTTGAGTCTGATGGGAACCG
>NZ_JAUBUC010000222.1:0-1496 GCF_036705285.1 Microcoleus sp. B4-C1
CATTGGTGACAAGTTAAGGAAAAAAGGAAATTGTCAAGGGTAGTATTTGCATGGGTCTGGGATCGTGGGAAACTTATAACAGACAAGTAATAGAGGGATTGTGAGCAGTCATGACCAGCAGCCGAAAAACCAATCGAGACCACGCGAAAAAAACACACCGACCAATGGTAGAAGATGAAGTAATTGCAGAGCAACTGGAAAGATTGCTGACACCGGCGATTACAAATCAAGAAAATTACTACCGAAAATTAGGACTCAGAGAGCGGATCTTGAATTTACCGTTGATGATGGCTGCGGTATTAACGTTATTGTGGCGAGACGTAGCAGGGGTGAGAGAGCTGACAAGAATCTTAGCCAGAAACGGTTTTCTGTGGTGTAATCCCACAAAAGTGAGTCAACAAGCGGTATCACAACGATTTTTGACATTTCCGCAGGAGTTATTTGAAAAAGTATTTAAAGATTTATTGCCAAGTCTCAGAACAGCTTGGCATAGTAGAAATAAACGTCCATTGCCAGAAAGTATTCAATTTACCTTATCAAAATTCGAGAAAATTTGGATAATAGATGGCTCAATATTGGAGGCTCTATTTAAAAAACTACAAAGCTTAGAATCAGTTGAAAAAGGACAATTAGCCGGAAAAATAATTACAGTTATTGACTTAATAACCAGATTACCTGTTGAGATTTGGTTTGAAGAAAACCCCAAAGCTTCTGATACTAAAGCGGAAGAAAATATCCTAAATTTAGTTACAGAAAATACTTTGCTATTACTAGATAGAGGATTTTATCATTTTAATTTTTGGCATAAATTAATCGCCAAGAAAGTTGAATTTATTACCAGAATAAAGAAAGGAGCAGCCATTCAAATAGAACAGGTATTTACAGATAGTTATGAAATGCGAGACCGGAAGATACGTCTAGGTTCTGGCACAAAGAGAACTCCATTTATCACGTTACGTTTAATTGAAATTAGGTCGGGAAAAACCTGGCATTCTTATTTAACTAGCGTCTTAGACCCTCATGTTTTACCACCTTACGTAGTTGCCGATTTATATCGGCGTCGTTGGCGAATAGAAGAGGCTTTTAATACAGTAAAAAGACTCTTGGGTTTAAGTTATTTATGGACTGGTTCAATCAATGGAATTAAATTGCAAATTTGGTCAACGTGGTTGTTTTATGCTGTGTTAGTAGATTTAGGTGATGCCGTAGCGGATGAACTTTCTCTGCCCTTTGATGAAATTTCCTTAGAAATGATTTATCGGGGTCTTTATCATTTTACTATGGCTCATCAAAAAGGTAAGGCAACAGACCCAGTTAAGTATTTTGCTGACCCCAAAAATCGAGATTTAGGTATTGTTAAACAGAAACGAGAACCAAACACAAAGCTAATTGTGGCTCCCTTTCCGGATATTCAGCGAGGGTCTGACCAGTTTTTTTTCAACAATTCTCTAAAAGCCTCTTGACAAAAGACTTACAGTCTTAACTTGTCACCAATG
>NZ_JAUBUC010000223.1:0-1481 GCF_036705285.1 Microcoleus sp. B4-C1
CAGGGTAAACGCATCTTAACTGGAACCCAAAATATGCTACAGTTAAATCCGACTAAATTTCAATGTAGTTTGTTGTAGTTTATGGGTGCTATCAATGGCAAGAGGTTTTAGTAAAGCTGTAACTTCCCAACAAAAACAAACAGATTCATTGCCTTCAATGAATATTTTAAATGCCAGTTTTTTAGAACATTTTGCCAATTTGAAAGACCCCAGAATAGAAAGAAGTAAAGAACACTTACTCAAAGATATTATAGCGATTGCGATTCTAGCTATCATTAGCGGTGCCGACGGATGGGTGGCAATAGAAGCCTATGGTAATGCCAAATATGAATGGTTAAAAAGCTTTCTAGAATTACCGAATGGCATACCATCTCATGACACATTTAGTCGGGTATTTGCCCGAATTGAACCACAACAGTTTCAAGAATGCTTTTTGAGTTGGGTAAATGCCATAGTCGGGGAATTAGAACTAAACGTGATTGCCATTGATGGCAAAACGATGAAACAATCTTATGACCGAAATGACCAGCAAAAAGCGCTACATATAGTTACAGCCTGGTCTTCATCTCATCAATTGGTTTTAGGTCAAAAAAAAGTCGATAAAAAATCAAATGAACTGACAGCAATTCCGGCATTAATAGAAATGTTAGAGATTGCCGGAAGCGTAATAACCATAGATGCTATGGGCTGTCAAAAAGAAATAACATCTCTGATTATCAAGAAAAAAGGAGATTATGTTTTAGCTTTAAAAGGCAATCAAAAACTCCTCTATCAAGCTGTGAAAGAGTGGTTTGAAGTAGCTCAAAAATCAGATTATTTAGGCAGAGACTACAGTTATTATGAGCAAGTAGAAGCTGGACATCATCGAGTGGAAAAAAGACAAGTTTGGACTGTTGATGTATCCGAGTTACCACCTCTGCACAATCAAGAATTATGGACGGGATTAAAAACAGTTGTCATGATAGTTAGTGAACGACGGCTGTGGAATAAAACCACGACTGAAGCTCGTTTTTATTTGAGTAGTTTAAGCAGTAATGCTGAGATAATTGCTGGGGCTATCCGCAGTCATTGGGGCATTGAAAATAGCTTACATTGGACGCTTGATGTGACCTTTTGTGAAGATGAAAGCCGGATTCGGAAACAGAACTCTCCCGAAAATTTTGCACTTCTACGTCGCTTGGCTATAAATTTACTAAAACAAGAAAAAACTTCCAAACAAAGTCTAAAAATGAAACGGTATCGAGCGGCAATGGACAATAATTATTTAGTGCAAATTTTAAACTCTGCCAGTTAATGCTCGAAATCTAACACCTATCTAAGAAGGAAAATTCTCCGGCTTTAAGAAGTTTAGAAAATCTTAAGGTTATGATTTAATTTGCTTAAATGTGGTTAAAGTTAATGATTTTTAAAAGTTTTTTTTAGTTATTTAGTAATGCACAAATTTAGGTGTTTGTCAAATTAATTTAGATGCGTTTACCCTG
>NZ_JAUBUC010000224.1:0-1465 GCF_036705285.1 Microcoleus sp. B4-C1
GGTATTATAAAACTTCATTAAGTTTATAAGCAGTAGTAAGCAAGAATGATAATATGTAGTCAGGAGGTTAACAATGAAACTACCTGACTACGCTAAAGCAATAGGCATAAGTTACACAACTGCGTGGCGGTGGTGGAAGGCAAATAAACTACCACATCCGAGAGATGGAGGCTCTGAATGCAGCTAACAGAGAGACACATCATTAAATCGACGGAACACCGTTTCGCCCAGATTGACGAACTAGCCTTCAAATCCAAAAACCTCTACAATGCCGCCAATTACGTTATTCGTCAGAGCTTTATTTATGGATGGGGTTATGTCAACTACAACGAAATGAACCGCTTGATGAAGTCTCAGGAAGCGTATAAAGCTTTACCTGCTAAAGTCAGTCAGCAAATATTGATGGTACTAGACAAGAATTGGAAATCGTTTTTTGAGGCATTCAATGCTTACAAAGCTGATTCTTCCAAGTTCACGGGTCGTCCAAAATTGCCCAAGTACAAAGATAAAGTTAAAGGGCGAAACCTTCTAGTATACACGATTCAAGCGATTAGCAGCAAACAGTTGAAGAAAGGAATTATCAAGCTTTCCGGCACTGAACTTTCAATTAAAACCCAACTCAATCCCGATCAGATTTGTCAAGTTAGACTGGTTCCGAAATGTGATTCCTATGTAATTGAGGTAATTTATGATGAACTGGAGTCCACCCTTGGCAATGCCAACTCTGTAGCTAGTATTGATTTGGGGCTGGATAATTTAGTGGCGTTAACTTCAAATCAGCCGGGATTTATCCCTTTGTTGATTAACGGGCGACCATTAAAATCGATCAACCAGTTCTACAACAAACGTAAAGGAAAGTTGCAATCCCAGTTAAAAGGAGGTCGCAAAACTTCACTACGGATTCAGCGCTTAACACGCTGTCGCAATCAAAAAGTTGATAATTACTTGCATCATACCAGTCATGTGATTATTGATATTTTGATGGCAAAGCAGATTGGGACGCTAGTAATTGGCAAGAATGCCCAGTGGAAAACTGAAATCGAGTTAGGGAAGAAAACTAATCAAAACTTTGTTAGCATTCCTCATTCTCGGTTGATTGAAATGTTGGAATACAAAGCTCGGTTAGTGGGAATTACGGTGATTGTGCAGGAAGAATCCTACACGTCCAGAAGTAGCTTTCTGGGTTTAGACCCAATTCCGGTTTACGGAAAAACAGAAAAAGAGCCTGTATTTACTGGGAAACGGATCAAACGAGGTTTGTACAAAACATCAACTGGTCAGTTAATTAATTCCGATGTGAATGCTTCTTACAATATTCTCAGAAAAGCAATCCCAAATGCGTTCAGCGATGGGATAGGGAGCTGCGTAGTTCAGCCAATGCGGGTTAATCCGCTCAAAGTAAAAGTGAAAGGGGAGGGACTTGAAGCCTCCCATGTCTATAAATGACTATACTTTTACCAGCTAT
>NZ_JAUBUC010000142.1:0-10573 GCF_036705285.1 Microcoleus sp. B4-C1
GCCCGTCCTTTTCGGACGGGCGGGACGCCCATCCCACAATAACAATTAAAATTGTAAGTTATTTAATTCGCGATCCTAAGATAAGGAGGAAGAAACATCGCACACAAATTTGCAGGCATGAAAGTGTCTGAGATTCTCAAAGGTAAAAAAGGTAGTATAAAACAAGCACAGCTTCCGGCAACTTCGCCAAGTTGGGAAGAATTTAGCGAAATGATATGGGAGCAAATAGAAAGAGGTGCTGAAGAAAATATCCCGGCTTTAGGATGGTTCGCAAATTGTTGAGCGATCGGAGATTTGATAGATGAAAAATAATGGATTTGACCAACTAATATTATTTTTGCAAAAGTTGGACAAACAGGCGATCGATTACAGTTTAGCGCATCATCGCGATGAAGCTATGATGGTAATTGTAGCTGTACCTGGGGAACGGTGGGAAATTGAATTTTTGAGTGATGGTTCGGTGGAGGTAGAGAAGTTTGTCAGTAATGGAGAGATTGCTGGAGAAGAAGCTTTGAGTGAGTTATTCGCTCGATATTCGGAACTAGACGAGACAAATGGCGATTTGACTCAAAAGATTGAGTTGACAAATGCGAGAAGATGAGTTATGTTTTGCGGAATTTGCGATCGAGTTGCCACAATTTCGACTTGCTCAACCGATGATTTTTCCTTTGAAGGAGAGCTTGCAGCTTCGCCTCGATGATATCCTTCCCCGTTGGGCTATTGCCAGTTATCGCCCCAATCCGTCTCAACATCCACTACCAGCGCCTATTTTCCCTGTATTCCCAATGGCCTACTTGCTTATTTGGCGAGAAACCATATACTTTGTCATGTTAAGAAAATATCTTTTTGATTCATCCAGGAGCGAGAAAAAAAAATGTACATTGTACAAATTGCCTCGGAGTGCGCCCCCGTCATCAAAGCAGGGGGTTTGGGTGACGTAGTTTACGGTTTGAGTCGGGAGTTGCAGAATTCCGGCCACTGCGTCGAGATTATTCTACCGAAGTACGACTGCATGAGGTACGACCACATTTGGGGACTTCACGAGGCCTACCGGGATTTGGCTGTGCCCTGGTACGGCGGCGAAATCCTCTGTGATGTCTTGTGCGGGTGGGTGCACGGGCAGTTGTGTTTTTTCATCGAACCTCGCTCTCAAGATAACTTTTTTAATCGCGGCTGTTATTACGGGTGCAATGACGACAATATGCGGTTTGCATTTTTCAGCAAAGCCGCTTTGGAATTTTTGCTCAGAAGCAACAAGCGTCCCGATGTGATTCACTGTCATGATTGGCAAACTGGTTTGGTGCCAGTCCTGCTGTTTGAAATTTACAAATACAATTGGATGGAATATCAGAGAGTCTGCTATACCATTCACAATTTCAAACATCAAGGCATGGGAGGTGGCGATATTTTGGAAGCAACGGGTTTGCACAGACCGGATTATTATTTTGATTACGATCGCCTCCGAGATAACTTTAACCCTTTTGCTATCAACTTTATGAAAGGCGGCATTGTTTACTCGAACTTTGTCACCACGGTTTCGCCCCACCATGCTTGGGAAGCTCATATGGGCGAGTGTGGCTACGGTTTGGGGCACACCTTGCATTTATATCAAGAGAAGTTTCGCGGGGTGCTCAACGGCATTGATTACGATGTGTGGAATCCTGAGACCGATCGCTATATTCCGCACCACTACAATCAGGAGGATTTGGCAGGAAAAGCCAAAACTAAAAAAGCTTTGCGCGATCGGCTGTTACTGCGCGATGCTGACAAGCCTATTATTACCTTTATCGGTCGTTTGGACGACCAAAAAGGTGTCCATCTCGTCCACCATGCAATTTATTACTCTCTGAGTAAGGGGGCACAATTCGTGCTTCTGGGTTCCGCGACGGAAGCGGGAATTAACGCTCATTTCCAGCACGAAAGACAGTTTTTAAATGATAATCCAGACTGCCATTTAGAACTAGGTTTTAATGAGGAACTGTCGCACTTAATTTACGCGGGTGGGGATATGATTGTGGTTCCCAGTAATTACGAACCCTGCGGGCTGACTCAGATGATTGGGTTGAGGTACGGCACTGTTCCTGTGGTGCGGGGAGTTGGCGGTTTGGTGAATACTGTGTTCGATCGAGATTACGACACCCGCCACCTGCCGGCAGAACGCAACGGTTACGTGTTTTACCAAACCGACTACTCGGCTTTAGAGTCGGCGCTCGATCGGGCGATCGGATTGTGGTATGACTATCATGATGAATTTGAAAAACTCATGCTTCAAGGCATGAATTGTGACAATTCGTGGAAATATCCAGCTAAAGACTATGTGGAAATTTACGAGCTAATTAGACACAAATAAGCCGTAGGATCTCAGATGCTGCACCATTGTCAAGAACGGACTCTGGGGCCCGTTCCACAAAGAATGAGTTTTCTCGCTTCACAGGCCGTCCAGCCTGTTCATAAAAGGCTTATTGAGAATGGTGCAACATCTCAGATGAAATTGTTGTGGGGAGTAGGGGCCCTAGCGTCCCGCCCGCGCGAAAAATACAACGCAAGATGCCCGACAGCTAAGGATCGCGAATTAAATAACTTACAATTTTAATTGTTATTGTGGGATGGGCCTAAGAGCCCGTCATGAGTGGACGGGCGGGACGCCCATCCCACTTTCAAGAGTGGAAGTTATTTAATTCTCATTCCTTATAACAAAGTCTTTGCGTAAAAAAAACTGCCGGTTGAGCAAAGTCGAGACCGGATTTCTGACCACGAATTTCAAAGGTGGTACCCGCCACGTGATTTATCCGTGGAATCAATCCCCAATCTCAAATCGAAAATCCTCAAGAAAGAGCATTTATCCGTGGGGTCGCCTCTAAAATCTAAAATCTAAAATCTAAAATCGATTGACCAGCAGTGCGTCAGCCATAAAATAGTTACGCTCTCGATCATCAAATAAGAATTACTTGCATTAATATAGTAAAGCAATGACTATAGATGGCTGTAGATAGACCATCGTGTCAATTACCAGATGAAAAAATCTATCATTATAGAACAATGAGCATTTCTCGGCGTATTTTTCTTGCCAGTGGTACAGCAATGGCTGTCGTGGCCGTGGGGGAACTAACCAAAAAAGCCCCTGTCGCAGCCCAAACCGGCACTCTCAACCTTTATTCAGCACGTCACTACGATACTGATAATGAGTTGTACCAAAGCTTCACCAAAAAAACTGGGATCAAGGTTAACCTCGTTGAAGCGGATGCCGATCAACTAATTGAACGGATCAGAAGTGAAGGTGCAAATAGCCCCGCTGATGTTTTCATCACGGTGGATGGTGGGCGTTTGTGGCGGGCAAAACAAGCAGGTATTCTGCAACCTGTTTCTTCAACAGTCCTGACATCGGCAATTCCAGCAAGTTTGCGAGATCCTCAAGGTTTCTGGTTTGGTCTATCGCGCCGGGCACGGGTGATTGTTTACAACAAAAGCAAGGTGAACCCTGCCCAATTGTCAACCTATGAGGCGCTGACAGAACCTCGGTGGAAAGGCAAAGTTTTAGTGCGATCGTCCACTAATATCTATAATCAGTCTCTGGTTGGGGCTATGTTAGCAGCTCATGGAGCTCAAAAAACAGAAGCTTGGGCGCGAGGATTGGTGGCTAATTTTGCGCGTCCTCCAGAGGGAAATGATACGGCACAAATCAAGGCTGTTGCTGATGGGGTAGGCGATCTTGCCATTGTTAATACCTATTATGTAGCTCGCTTAATGAAATCGAAAGATCCAGCAGAAAAGGCGATCGCGGCGAAAGTAGGTGTATTTTTCCCCAACCAACGCGATCGCGGTACCCACGTCAACATTAGTGGTGGGGGTGTAGTCAAAACCTCCCGTAACAAAGCAGGCGCGATCAAATTCTTGGAACACCTAGCCAGCCGCGAAGCGCAACAGCTTTTTGCTAGGAGTAATAACGAATACCCTGTGATTTCAGGTGTGGCGATCGATCCTGTAGTGGCAAGTTTTGGTACATTCAAATCTGACCCTCTCAACCCTGATGTGTTTGGGAAAAATAACCCCGAAGCTTTAAAGGTTGCTGATCGGGCCGGATGGAAATAGAGGCTTTTTGAACAAGAAGCTACTCTTTGTGATTCGGCGGTTGAAACCGCCGAATCCCATCAACTTTAATTTTTAATTTTACCATCCGGCATGATAGCGCCTTTCAGGTTTGCCCCTTTGAGGTTAGCCCCAGTCAAATCAGCACTATTTAAGTCAGTTTCACTTAAATCGGCATTACTAAGATTGGCATTATTCAGTTTTGCACCTCGCAAAAAAGCCCCCTTGAGATTTGCATTACTCAAATCAGCATTTGTGAGATCGGCCGAAAATAAACCTGCTTTTTCCAGAGAAGCACCTTTTAAATTTGCACCTTTGAGATTGACGCTATCGAGTAAGGCTTCATTAAGTTTGACATTTTCTAGCATAGCACCTTCCAACTTAGCACCATTGAGATTAGCGCTTGTTAAATCAATGTCACTTAACTTAGTATCAGTCAGGTCACATCCTGGACATTGCTTAGTTTTTTGTAATGTTTCGAGGGGACCCGCCACCTGTTTTTGGCATCCAAAGGTGACAAAAATAGTAAGTAGTAACAAGGAAATTGTGCCAGTAGTGCGGATAAACATTGCTGAATTTTTATTAATCATCTTGATTTATGAAAGAAAAAGGAAGAGGGATGAAGGGTTGATACATTCTCCTGAAACCCGCCAGGGAATAAATTCCCCCTCTTATAGCTAAAGTCGGTTGAAACCGACTGAAATCCTAGCTGTCTAGTCGTCTTCAGACGACTTTAGCTATGAGACAGGGGTTTCAACCCCTGTCGGACTTTCGCTATGAGACAGGGGTTTCAACCCCTGTCGGACTATAGCTTTAAAAGAATCAATCACCTGTGCAAGCAGGGAAGAGATTTGGCGGTTATACTGTTGAAGACTTGCGCGATCGCGCAATTTTCCAACTTAACAAAATAACCGGTAACATCCCCACTAAAACAATTGCCAATGCTGGGCCAGAAGCTTCAGCCAATCGCTCATCTGAGGCAAGCTGATAAGTTCGCACAGCCAAGGTATCAAAGTTAAACGGTCTAATAATTATAGTAGCAGGTAACTCTTTCATGACATCAACGAATACTAACATCATGGCAGTTAGTAGACCTCCCGTCATCATTGGTGTATGAACTGTAACTAAAGTTTGCATCGGGCTATAACCCAAACTTCTCGCCGCATCATCTAAATTAGGCTTGATTTTGCCCAAACTTGACTCCACCGCATTTAAAGAAACAGCTAGGAAGCGAACTATATAGGCAAATACCAAAGCTGCGATCGTACCGCTTAACAACAAACCTGTAGAAATCCCGAATTGCTGGCGCATCCAACTATCCAATAGATTGTCAAATTTTCCAATGGGAACCATAATCCCCACTGCAATGACAGAACCAGGTACAGCATAGCCCATTGCCGCAACTCTCGTTCCAAACTGCACTCCTAAATTAGGATATAACCGTAAGCCATAAGCCATAATCAAGGCAATAACTACTGCTAAAATTGCTGTCAGGGTGGCCAAAATTAAACTATGACGGGCAAAGATCCAAAAGCGTTCATCTAAAGTGAGTTGCCAATTAGCTAAGGTCAACTTGACTAAAATACCTGCTGGCAATAAAAAACCTAAAAACAGCGGCATCAAACAAGCAATTACCGCTAAGAACTCCCTAATTCCTTTAAGCTGATAAGTTTGCAGTTGGCGATACCGGCTGCTAGCTTGATAATATTTAGTCCGGCTGCGAGACCAGCGTTCTAGTAAAATTAGACCGAGAACAAATAATAATAGCATCGCAGCTAATTGATTGGCTGCAATTCGTTCTCCCATGCCAAACCAAGTCCGATAAATACCTGTGGTGAATGTATCAACTCCAAAATACTGAACAGTGCCATAATCGTTGAGAGTTTCCATCAAAGCCAGTGCTAAACCTGCTACAATTGCGGGTCTTGCCATTGGTAAGGCAACTGTAATAAAACTCCGCCAAGGGCTACAGCCCAGTATTCTACTAGCTTCTAGGGTACAAGTGGATTGCTCCAAAAAGGCAACTCTTGTTAATAGGTAGACGTAGGGATATAAAACTAAGATTAGCATTAAGATTGCTCCAGGGAGCGATCGCACGTTAGGAAACCAATAGTCTCCATAACTCCAGCCAAAAATATAACGCACAGCAGTTTGAACTGGGCCGGAAAATTCTAAAAAGTCTGTATAAATATAAGCTAGGACATAAGCTGGGGCCGCTAAGGGTAACAGTAATGCCCATTCAAATACGCGACTGGCCCGAAAGCGACACATTGTTACTAGCCATGCACATCCTACGCCAATCACGACAACACCAAAGCCTACACCGATCATTAACAATAAAGAGTTGATGATATAACGGGTTAAAACTGTATCGGTTAAATGTTGCCATGTATCTTTAGCTTCAAAAAAGATACTGGATAAGACACTGATGACTGGTATGGCGATCGGCAATGCTAAAGCGATAACCGCAAGTGTCCACCCACTAGCGGATAAACCGCGTAAGGTCGATCGCCATTGGATTGTCCTGATTCCTGTTTGCTGTAGTGATTTTTGGGAATTTTTCATCGCTAGTAAAAAGTCTAGTTTGCTAGTTTATCAGTAGTTGTAAACATTTGTCAAGCCTTTATGATAATTAATCTCACTAAACTGGTATATTGTAGAATAGTAAGTTGTTGATTATTTATAGCAATAATGGCTCGACCGATAATTCTGCATTTGGATGGTGTAACAAAACAGTATGCCCAAGCAGCATCACCGGCGGTGGCATCTGTCACCCTGACCTTACATCAAGGAGATATACTGGGGTTGTTGGGGCCATCGGGTTGTGGGAAAACAACGTTGCTGCGGTTAATTGCGGGTTTTGAACAGCTACAAGCAGGGACGATCGCTCTAGCAGGAAAAACTGTAGCCAGTGTTAATATGTCAGTCGCGCCGGAACAGCGAGACATTGGTATGGTGTTTCAAGACTATGCACTCTTCCCCCATTTGACAGTCGCGAAAAATGTAGCTTTTGGCTTGACGCATCAAGGAAAAGAGTCAAAGCATAATATTCAGAAAGGTGTCACCGAAGCATTAGCGCTGGTGGGATTAGAAGGATTGGAAAACCGTTATCCCCATGAATTATCCGGGGGTCAGCAACAGCGAGTGGCCCTGGCCCGTGCTTTAGCCCCTAGACCTGCGATTATTTTACTAGATGAACCGTTGAGTAATTTAGATGTACAAGTACGGTTAAGATTGCGTCAGGAAGTCCGCGAGATTCTCAAAGCAACGGGAACCTCTGGTGTATTTGTCACGCACGATCGCGAAGAAGCACTTTCGATTTCAGATTGGGTAGCGGTGATGCGTCAAGGTAAATTAGAACAGTTTGGCACTCCAGAGGAAGTTTATCAAGAACCAGCATCTCGATTTGTGGCTGAGTTTGTGACGCAAGCTAATTTTGTTTCTGCATCGCTAAAGCAGGATTTTTGGGAAACAGAAGTAGGTTGTTTTGCTGTTAAAGGAGATTCATTGGTAAAAGTTCCTTGTGATGTTTCTACTGAAGGAGAATTGATGATCCGGCAGGAAGACTTAAGTTTATACTTAGATGAAGATTCGGCTGTTGTGGTTTGCGATCGCCAATTTTTAGGTAGAGAAAATCGTTATTGTTTAAAAACTCCGTCGGGCGAAAAGTTATATGCACTCACAACCACAGGAAATGTTTTTCCCATTGGTTCTAAAGTTCGGTTATCTTGTGGTGAGAATTCTCCCTTAGCTTTCTTTGTCGGTAAGCCTAAGCCATAGCTAATGGCTAATTGCTAATAGACATCTCCCAAAAAGAATCTAAAACCGTTCTCCTATGTAGAAAAGGTTATTTGCAGCCACTCAACAGGAAGGTTACATTTTTTCCCGACAGGTGAAATGCGATCGCCCGCAACTCCTTCCCATCGCTCGCCCTCTTTCCCTCTCTTCAACAAATACAGCTACCACCAAGGATTAAATCAGATCCCGATCGATCGCCAATATGCCACCAACCCCGTCAGCAACGAATTCCCCTAGCTATCCCACCACTCTAACCATTGCTGAGTCTGATTTTGATAAATGCCTTCCCATAGGCCCAATTTTACTCCCATAAGTTCGATCGGCTACTGAAGGGAACAATATTAAAAAATAAAAGCCTTTCATCCCCGGACTAAAGTCACCGGGATGAAAGGCTTTTGCACGTTTTGAGCAGCCTTCAATCTGGTTGGTTTGACAGATTTAAGCTAATTTTATTCAAATGAAAGTATCTTAAATTTCGGACTTTTGTCCTTGCGATTCGGGCACAGCAACTTCTGAATCCGGCTGATTGAGAGCCATTTCTAGAGATTTTGCAATCTCGACTGACTCAGGAGTACGCTTAGAAAATCCCCAGACAAACATCAAGACGATACTGGAAACTAGCAGCCATTGCGGAGGAACTAAATCTGGATTAATTACTTTCACCAACAATCGCATTCCCACGAACCCAACTGTGATGTAACCAGCACTTTCTAGGTGAACGAACTCATCCAGCCAGCGGATGAACAACCCGGCCATGAATCGCAGGGCAATAATTCCAATAGTAGCGCCTGTTACGACGATAAAAGTGTTGTCAGAAACAGCGATCGCAGTAGTAACGCTATCCAAGGAAAACGCTAAATCCGTAAAAGCAATCATGGGAATTGCTTGCCACACAGACGCAAATCTGGGCCCATGATGTTCTCCTTCGGAGTCTGTCTCTGAAGTAAAATGTTGGAAAACAAGCCACAGCAGGTAGAGAGCACCAAGCAGTTCAAACTGCCAGTATTGGATCACCCAAGTAGCAGTTAAAATTAGGGCGATCCGCAGAACAAAAGCAATTATCAAACCCAAGTTGAGAGCTTTTTGCTGATCCTTGGCATCTTCCAAACCTTTAGAAATAGACGCCAGGGCGATCGCGTTGTCAGCCGAAAGTACAGCCTCCAAAGCCACCAAAACCAACAATAAGAAAAAGCCGTCAACTCCAAAATTGGGTGTAGCGTCGAGAAATTGATCTATCATTAACTATTTTGTGCACCTAAGATTGGCAAGGGTCGAGCGCAGCGCAAATTACCCGCTCTGTCTAACATTAGTTTCACCTTCACTTAAATCTTAACCTAACGCGGTAATTCTGTGGGAGGCGATCGTCCCAACAACCTCCGAAGGAAGCAGTCCCAGGAAACAAGGAAAAATTCTGGCGTTGCACAACTTGAGGAGGCTTCTTGTGGGTTAGGCGTTCCGCCTGCTGCGAAAATACACGCCTTCGGGCTCATGGGCCCATCCCACAAAACAATCAAAATCATCCCGCAATTATCCAACACCAAAATTCTCCCCCTCCGACACTCAAAAACTGCACCACTGCGTCACTGCGCCACTGCGCCACTCCTCCCCGGAGGCAGCATTTGTGTTGCAAGTTGTAACAAATGATTCCCAAAAGCGCCAATTTGTCTCAAATTGGTGAAAGCTCGTCCCCGCGAAAAGGAGTTTTGCGAATATGTCTTTAACAGATACCCAAGTCTACGTAGCGCTCGTAATTGCTTTGATTCCCGGAATCTTGGCTTTCCGGCTGTCAACTGAACTGTACAAATAGTTCCCAGACACCAATTGCGAACCGCAAAACGCCTGCCTGAACAGTTAAATCTCTCGCATTACAGATACAGACAATTGCTGCCCCAGTGCAGTAGATTGTTTGTGTTCAGCAAGACGAGACTGCAAAGGCAGGCATTTTTATGGGAAAATTCCGTCTTCAGGCGTCACCTTTGTCTCAACAATTTTGGCTGTCAGCACCCTGACTAACAGCGGCGAGTGTGCGTTAAGCTCAGAAATTGCTCTGTTGAACTCTAAAACGTCAGTCTCAGGTATTTGAAAAAAAATTATGCAAGCGATTCAACCCCCCGTTACCCCACTGCGTCCTGTAAAAAACTCCCCTCGGGTTACTCCTCGTCGCAGCAGCCGCCAGCGTTCCTACCCTCACCAAACCCTCGCGGCCGAAACAGGGGTCAAGTTGGCAGTCAACATGGTACTTTCAGTCTGTGCCACTTCTGCTTTGCTTCAGCTTTGGCCTCACTACCGGGCGGTGCAAGAAAAATTGCACGAAATCCAAGCTGAAGTCAATCTTACCCAAGGGCGAGTCGATCGCTCGCGATCGGACTTTAACCGCTACTTTGACCCTAGTCTTGCTAAAACTGTGATGCAAGAGCAAAGCAACCAAGCTGACCCGCAGCAGCGTCCGGTGATTTTGCAAGAGGTACCCGAAGCCGAGGAATCAACCCCGCAACCTTAAGGGAACGGCTGTTTTGGGTTTTGATATCACGTCCGGTTTTCATCATTCTTGTATGTCATTGCTTCGTACAGCGAACAATGACAGATGAATCTGTCGGACGTGATATCACTTTTAAGGATCGCGAATTAAATAACTTACAATTTTAATTGTTATTGTGGGATGGGCGTCCCGCCCGTCCAAAAAGGACGG
>NZ_JAUBUC010000225.1:0-1436 GCF_036705285.1 Microcoleus sp. B4-C1
CAATACTTCGGACAGTTTTGGAACAGGGACGCTCCCCGAACAGAGACAAAAAATCCCTGGAATTTTAACCGAAACTCCCAAAAAAAGGCACTTTTTAGATTAAGCTCAAAAAATAGACGAACTTAAAAAAATGCCTGATGAATATTCTAGAATCAATTTTACAACAAATGTCAGGGATTAGTCAATCCCAAAAAAAGTTTATGGTGACCTTGTTTTCCACCATATTGCTTGTTTATGGCAAGGTAAACTTTACCAATCTGAGCCGTTACAGTTCGTTGAGTGAAAAAACTTATCGTCGGCATTTTTTGAAAAACTTTGATTTCGCAGAATTTAATCAATACTTTATCAATAAAGCTTTGGATTCTGAGCAAACTATTATTGCTGTAATCGATTGTTCATTTATTGACAAGAGTGGCAAAAAAACTGAAGGGAAAGCTAGCTTTTATAATGGTGTAGCTGGCAGACCAGAAGAGGGATTAGAAATTTCTGTAATTTCTGTGGTCGAAGTCGAAACTCATTTGTCTTATAGTGTGAGTGTACAACAAACACCCTGGCGTCCTCCCACAGAACTACCCAAAAATCCCCTCACTGCTCAAAGGAAAAGAAAATCAAAAAAACCAACTAAAAAAAAAGCATCTCAAAGCTCAACGCCTGAGATAACAAGAGTTGACGACTATGCTCAACATTTAAAAAAAACCCGTTCTTTATTGCCAGAATCTGTACGCTATTTGGTAGCTGATGGTTATTATTGCCGCGCTAAGTTCTGGGATGCTGTACGAAATTCAAATTTAAATTTGATTAGTAAATTACGCTCAGATGCCAACTTAAAGTACCTCTATACAGGTGAAAAAAATAAAATAGGTGCACCTCGTAAATACGATGGAAAAGTAGAATGTAATAAGTTAAAAAACTTAACCTTCATCAAAGAAGTTAAACCGGGAGTTAAGCTTTACTCATTAGTAGTATGGAGTGTTTCTTTAAAATGCAAAATACGTTTAGCTTGTCTTTCAGAACTCCAACCCAATGGTAAAATCAAAAATATTTTATTATTCAGCACTGATATCGAGCTGACAGGTGAGCAAATACTTGAGTATTATCAGGCTCGTTTTCAGATTGAGTTTATTTTTCGTGATGCCAAACAATTTACGGGCTTATCCAATTGTCAATCTCGTAGTGGTCAATGCCTTGATTTTCATTTTAACGCCAGTCTAATTGCTTTAAATTTAGCCAAATATGAAGCTTATAATCGTCATTCATCTCCCAAGCCATTCGTGTTTTCCATGACCTCTTATAAACGCCGTGAATTCAATAGGCATATACTTTACACCTTTATTGATAAGTTAGATTTAGACCGGAATTTAATTTTAAATCACCCTAACCTTCCGTCAGTCCTATCCTATGGTACTCTCGCTGCTTAAAAACTGTCCGAAGTATTG
>NZ_JAUBUC010000143.1:0-10324 GCF_036705285.1 Microcoleus sp. B4-C1
TAGAAAGTTTTACTCCCCCCCTTAATAAGGGGGGGTTGGGGGGGGTAGATATGTAGCGCTATTTTATGAATTTGGTAGGAGATTCTTCACTTCCCAAAGCCTACCCTCAGAATTACAGAATTACCTTACTCAAAACTATTTCATTCTTACTCCAGTGCTCCAGCACTTTTGAGCAATTTCACCACATTAGAATAACCCTTAAACTCAGCCAGCATTAAAGCTGTATAATTTCCCGGATTTTTGTGGTTTAGTTCTGAACCAGCATCAATTAAAATCTTTACTGCATCAGGATAACCCCGATGTGCGGCCCACATTAAAGCAGTTGCGCCCGAATCATCCAGCACGTTGACATCGGCACCTTTTTCGACTAATAATTGGACGATCGCCATATAACCGCGATCGCACGCCTTCATTAAAGCCGTTTTCCCCAAATCCGCCGGGACATTCGGATCAGCACCGCCCTCAAGCAAAGCCTTCACAGTCTCGGTATGTCCGTGAAAAGCAGCCAGCGTCAAAGCCGTCTCCCCAAAGTTTTTAGCATTCAGAAACTCATCCCGATTTGAGTTTACTTTTTGCAGCAAAGCCGATACGATCGCACTGTGGCCGTGAACAGCCGCCACCAGTAAAGGCGTATCGCCCAACCTATTTCTAGCACCGACACTAGCACCTCGGTTTAAGAGCAATTCCACCACATCTTCGCAGCCTTCAACCACCGCAAAATTCAAAGCAGTTTCATCATCTTTATCCTTAGCGTTGATATCCGCGCCAGCATCGAGTAAGATATGGGCGATCGGCGCATTTCCCCCAGCAGCAGCCGCCATCAAAGCCGTGCCCCCATCTCCATTTTTTACATTCGCATTAGCACCCGCACCAAGCAAAGTTTGCACCACATCAGTATTGCCAGAATCCGCAGCCAAAGTTAAAGCAGTTTCTCCGTTTTTGTCGGGAATTTCGACATCAGCACCAGCAGCCAACAGCGCCTCGACAACAGCCAAATTTCCCGCCGTCGCAGCCAGCATCAAAGCAGTTTTGCTCTCTAGATTTCTAACATTAGCATCCGCCCCACACTTGAGCAAAATTCGCACAATTTCAGCGCTACCTTGACGGACAGCTAAAAACAGCATAGAATTGTCAGCAACCGCACCCGCATCCACCAAAGCTTTGACAACAGCTTCGTGACCCGATAAAGCAGCTATTTTCAGAGCAGAATCTCCATCTTTATCTCGGACATTTACATCAGCATTAGCATCAAGTAACATCCGCACAACATTGATATCGCCCTTGAGAGAAGCCGCCATCAAAGCCGTACTTCCATCATCATTTTTAGCATTAACATCAGCACCCGCCGCCAGCAACAGTCGCACAGAGTCAGCCTGTTTGTGAGCCGCCGCCAGCATCAAAGCCGTCAGCCCAAAACGCCTGCTCACCTGGTTGACATTAGCGTCATTGTTTAGTAGAGTACGCACGATTTCTGTATAGCCCTTTTGGGCAGCAAACATCAAAGCCGTCGTCCCCTCAGAGTCTTTGGCGTTAGCGTTAACACCCTTAGCGAGTAAAGCTTGGACGTGAATAATGTTGCCAGTCTTGGCGGCTTGAATCAATACAGCGTCTTGTTTAGTGGCAGCCATAATAGTCTCTCATACCGTATATTTTTACCGTCGCACGAGACGGCCTGACTGGTATGCTAAGTTTTATGAAGTATGTTTGCTAATCCTCAGAACACTATGAATCTCGAAATTCCTCAGTCAGTGAAAGTTTGGAGCCAATTCTTCCACCCAGTTTTAATGTGGGTACTGCTGGCCATCTCATTTTATGCTTTGTATCTCGGCCTGCAAATCAGACGTACCAGAAGCGCCGAAGGCGAAGTCAAAAAAGAGTTAATTAAGGGCAAATTCAACATCAAGCATCACCAGATGGGTTCTTTGCTGCTAGCCTTGATGGTAACGGGTGCAGTGGGCGGAATGGCTGTCACCTACATCAACAACGGCAAACTATTTGTCGCCCCGCACTTAGTAGCAGGATTGGGAATGACGGCAATAATTGCCATTTCTGCCTCGCTGACACCTTTGATGCAAAAAGGCAATGATTTAGCGAGAAACACTCACATCTTTCTGAATGTTGTGCTCTTGGGGCTGTTTGGCTGGCAAGCGTTAACAGGCGTGGAAATCCTGCAAAGAATTATCAGCAAAATGTGATAATTTGAGTAAAATTGCTAATTGCTAATTGCTTTGGGGCGATTAGCGATTAGCAAGTAAATTATCTTATTTTAGTAGTTTAATAGCCCAAATTTTTTTGATATTTTAATAGATTAAAATTAAATTTATCGAAAATTTATAAAATTAATTAGGTAATTTTTTGAATCCACAATAAGAAAACACCTGCTATTAAACCTGATAAAACGCTTTGTCTACCCAACAAGAAGCACGGCTATTTCATTATAAATAATTCCGGTTCTTCTTTACTTGGTATGCCAAACTAATAATTAAAATACCAAGTAAGCAAACATCTATTTTTGTAGTTTTCAAAATTTATAAAGCGATATGCAGAAGGTTTTATTAACTTAAGCTTGTTGTTAATACCTTCAACAATACCACTTGTTGTCCTATTATCAAAGTAAGCAATTATCTCGTCAAACCAATTAGTAATAGTCTTAACAGTATCTGGAAAATATTGTTGAGTTCTTTCCTGGCAGATACCAATTCTAAACAATGCCCTCAACCAATTTGTTTTTTTTACTCAAATATTTCTCGGAAATTTTCTTGTAATTTATGCCTTTCTGCAAGATTGGGACACATATTTTTAACCTCAATTTATTTGACTGATTTAGCTATTGATTTAGCATACCAAGTAAGGAAGAACCGTTTTTCATTTCTGACTCAAGTGAATTAGAATCAGACATCGATTTAAAAGTAAATTAGAATAGTTAAAGAGAAAAATCAGTTGTAAGTTGATCTCTGTAGGAGTGAAGATTGTAATCTTAAAATTTTTTCCTTATAACTGATATCTTGCACCATTCTCAATTAGCCGTAGGGGCGGGTTCGCCAACAGCCTTAAAGCTTGCAAATAGGTTCTATAAACCCGCCCGACCCCACGAAAAATCCTCTTATTGATATTGCTGCAAGATGTCAGTTATAACCGATAACTCATCAACTTATTTATTTTTGATTCCTAAGATACAAGGGGCGGGTTTCACCAACAATATTTGCCTAAAATCCATAATTTCGTAAACCCGCCCCCACCCAACGGTAAATCGCAATCTACCTATTTCAAGGTACAAAGGGCGGGTTTACAACATTTTGGGTTTTTAAATCAAAATCTTGGCGAATCCGCCCCTACGGGCATAATACAGCGTATTCCAGGTTTATGAAGTACACCGCGCTCTCACCAAATAATTGGGTCTGAAGCCCCGTCCTTCGCTTGACGGCTTTGTTTCGTCTTTTTGCGTTCAGAATCGAAACATTTATTAATAGATTGTTCTGTTGTTTGCTGTACTCTAAATAACAGGAGGGTTTAGCAATGTTCGGCTGTCAGCAACATCTAATTCGAGCTAGTTCAGGTACTCAATCAATCTTAGAATATCTGTGTTCTGAATCAGCAAAGCTTACTAATTGCGGTATCTATTATGCTCGCCAGGTATACTTTAAAACTGGGAAAATCCCGAACCGTGCCAAGCTACATAAAGTCTTGGGAAATGAAAATAGAAACTTGCACTATCAAGCGTTCTATTCAGATACAGCTCAGCAAATTCTAACAGGGGTAGCAGAATCTTTTAAGTCTTTTATGGGCTTACTCAGAGGAGTTAAGGATGGAACGGTTACGCAGTGTCCTAAATTGCCGGGATACCGTAAAGGCGGAATGGCACTTGTGACATTTACAGGAAGATCCGTAAAACTTAAGAATGGGATGCTGCGATTTCCTCTGGGAAGCAAGGTTAAGGCGTGGTTTGGGTTAGATGCGTTTTTCCTACCAATGCCATCTAATCTGGATTTTAAGATTATTCGAGAATATCGCATACTTCCTCGAAATGGCTGTTTCTACTTGGAGTTAATTTACAAAACAGAGGATGTTCAAGCAAATGTAGACCAGGCTAAATGCTTGGCAATTGACCACGGAATAGACAACTGGCTAACCTGCGTGAGCAATGTAGGCACAAGTTTTATTGTTGACGGCAAGCATCTCAAGTCCCTCAACCAAGGATACAATAAACGGGTTGCTTTTCTTAGGGAGGGGAAATCTAACGGCTACTGGTCTAAACGGTTGGCAGGATTAACTGAAAAACGGAATCGCCAAATGCGAGACGCTGTTAACAAAGCAGCAAGGAAAGTAATTCAGCACTGTTTAGACAACAAAATTGGAACAGTTGTTTTTGGTTGGAATAAAGGACAAAAAGAGTCTACCAATATGGGAAGCAAAACTAATCAAAAGTTTGTACAAATCCCTACGGGCAGACTGAAAGACAGAATAGCTCAACTGTGCGAGCAATACGGTTTAAGGTTCGTTGAAACAGAAGAATCGTATTCTTCTAAAGCTTCGTTTGTTGACAAGGATTTGCTACCTAAATTTGGCGAAAAACCCGAAGGGTGGCTTCCTAGTGGTAAACGAGTTAAACGCGGTTTGTACCGAACGGCTCAAGGTTGGTTAATCAATGCAGATTGTAACGGTTGTGCGAACATTGCTAGAAAAGTAGCGATAATGCTTGGACTCGATCTAAGTGGAATCGGTAGAGGTGCTTTGGCATCGCCTTTAAGACTCCAATTGTTGTCTTAAGAATCCCCGTAGCTTCAGCTCGGGGAGTGTCAAGGGGTTTCTTTACAGTTCTCGCATCATTACTGATTCTGTTGCTCGAAACCCGGTCGATCGCGATCTACATCTACATGGAATAAGCTGTAAATTATGGGAAATTAAACAATCTCGATCGACCCACACCTACCAACTAAGGCAAATCAGTGCTCCCCATCAGATAAAGGTCGCACTCCCGGGCCACGCCCCGCCCTTCGTTAATCGCCCAAACCACCAAACTTTGTCCCCGGCGACAATCACCAGCCGCGAAAACTCCCGGAATGCTGGTTGTATATTTTTCGTGCTCGGCTTTCACGTTGCTGCGGGCGTCACGTTCCAATCCCAAGTCATCCAGCAAGGGCTGTTCCGGGCCGAGGAAGCCCATCGCTAGCAAAACAAGCTGTGCCGGCAACACTTTTTCGGTGCCGGGGATGTGGTTCGGAATAAACTGCCCTTTCTCGTTTTTCGCCCACTCCACCTCAACGGTGTGCACAGCTTTGACATTGCCGTTTTCGTCGCCCTCGAACTTTGTCGCCGTGGTGAGATAGCCGCGGGGGTCATCGCCGAATTTGGCTGCGGCTTCTTCTTGGCCGTAGTCGAGACGGTAGACTTTTGGCCATTCAGGCCAGGGATTGTTGGCCGCGCGTTCCGAGGGCGGTTTGGGCAGGATTTCTAGCTGTACGAGGCTTTTGCAGCCGTGGCGGATGGATGTGCCCACGCAGTCGGTGCCGGTGTCGCCACCGCCGATGATCACGATATCTTTGCCTTCGGCGGAGATGAAGTTGCCGTTGGTGCTCTTGTCTAAAACTGCTTTGGTGTTCGCAGTCAGGAAGTCCATTGCGAAGTGGATGCCTTTTAATTCCCGGCCGGGGATGCCCAAGTCGCGGGGTTTGGTGGCGCCGGTACAGAGCACAACGGAGTCGTATTCTTTTAGCAGTTGTTCTGCTGGCAAGTCTTTGCCGACTTCGGTGTTGCAGACGAATGTCACGCCTTCGTCTTCGAGGACTTTGAGGCGGCGCATCACGACTTGTTCTTTGTCTAGCTTCATGTTGGGGATGCCATACATTAGCAGGCCGCCTGGTCGATCGGCTCTTTCGTATACTGTTACCCAATGACCGGCTTTATTTAGTTGCGCGGCGGCGGACAAACCGGCGGGCCCGGAACCGATGACGGCGATTTTTTTGCCGGTGCGTTTGGCGGGTGGTTCGGCGGCAATCCAGCCTTCATCCCAGCCTTTATCGATAATCGAGGCTTCGATGTTTTTAATCGTGACTGGCGGGTTGTTGATGCCGAGCACGCAAGCGCCTTCGCAGGGGGCGGGACAGACGCGGCCGGTGAATTCAGGGAAGTTGTTGGTTTTGTGGAGTCTGTCAAGGGCTTCTTTCCACAGTCCGCGATATACTAGGTCGTTCCATTCGGGGATGAGGTTGTTAATCGGGCAACCGCTGGCCATGCCGCTGATAATTGTGCCCGTGTGGCAAAACGGAATACCGCAATCCATGCAGCGCGCGCCTTGGCTGCGGAGTTTGTCCTCATCCATCGGTAGGTGAAATTCGTCCCAGTTGTGGACTCTCTCGACTGGTGAGAGTTCGGAGGGCAGTTCGCGCAAGAATTCGATAAAGCCTGTTGGTTTTCCCATAGTGGTGTTCTGGTTAGAATTTACTATTCTGTCCGTTTCTCAAAGGTGAAGCTGGCGGGCTTCTGAATTAACTATTGTGATCTAAATTGTGTGCGATCGCACCTCAGATTGAGCAATTTGTACATGAAATCTTTAATATCGCCGGGAGTCGGGGAATTGTCGGCAGCGGTAAAATATAGATAGAGCGACGGCAAAGAAACCGGGTTTTTTACCGGGATTAAAGGTTTTAAAGGTTATGATGCAGTATTTTCGTCCATCAAACCCGGTTTCTACGTAATTTCAGCATGGCTTATTCTCCGACGATCGCCTTTACGGCTAAAGCCACATCTGAAAACCCTCGCGGGTTAACTCAGACGGCCCGCCAGCGTCAACTTCCAAGCGCCGTCCCCATCAGGATGGCTCGAAATACAATACAAAAAGTTACAGACCTTGCAAAATATTAATTTCAGGATATACTACTGTAAATCGGTCAGATATATGGAGTTAATACCATCAACTCCTAAAATAGGTACACAAAGTCATGAGCATTACAATTGAGAACGTATCGAAACACTTCGGCTCCTTCCACGCGATTGACAACGTGAGTTTGAAAATAAAAAACGGCTCTCTAGTCGCGCTTTTAGGGCCTTCCGGTTCGGGGAAATCGACTCTGCTAAGGATGATTGCCGGACTCGAACCGCCGGACACGGGTCATATTTACCTGATCGGCGAGGATGCTACCCACCAGTCGGTGCAGGAACGGAATATTGGTTTTGTGTTTCAGCACTATGCTTTGTTCAAACACATGACTATTCGGAAAAATATTGCTTTTGCGATGGAAATTCGCAAAGTTCCTAAAGACTCTATTCGCAGGCGGGTTGATGAACTTTTAGATTTAGTTCAGTTGAAAGGTTTGGGCGATCGCTATCCTTCGCAACTTTCCGGGGGTCAGCGGCAGCGGGTTGCTTTGGCGAGATCTCTAGCAGTTCAACCGAAAGTGCTGCTGCTAGACGAACCTTTTGGAGCATTAGATGCTAAAGTCCGCAAAGAATTGCGATCGTGGCTGCACAACCTTCACAAAGAAGTTAATATCACCACAGTTTTTGTGACTCACGACCAAGAAGAAGCTATGGAAGTAGCCGATGAAATTGTGGTGATGAACCAAGGTAGAGTCGAACAAGTTGGCACTCCTGCTGAAATTTACGACAAACCGGCAACAGCTTTTGTGATGACTTTTATTGGGCCTGTCAATGTGTTGCCGAATGCTGCGGGTTTGTTCGCGAGCAACGGTACAGCGGCTCAAAATAATGGAGCGGCTCATTGTGAATTAGTATTTTGGCGCCCCCATGACGTGGAAATTCAAACTAAGCCGGAGTCTGGTTTTGCATTAGCAAAAGTCAGCCGCATCATTCATGTAGGACGCGAAATTCAAACCCAGTTATTGTTAGAATCGGGTCAGGTAGTAACAGCTTACGTAAGTCGCGATCGCTTCGATTATCTACAGCTCAAGCAAGATCAGCAAGTTTACGTCAAGGCCAAACACGCGATGACTTTCCCTGCTTATTCAGCTTAAATCCGTGGCGGCATCTTACTCAAAATACTATCGAGTATCTCCTACAAAACACTGTTGCCACATCGTTACCAGGCTTGTGCCTGGTAACGATGTCTTGTGGCTCTAAATCGGAGGATCGGTTCTTCCTTTTGGAGGTAAAAAAATATCAACTCCGGCTTTAAGTTCTCCCCGTTAGTAATAATTTCTTCAGCCGTGTATTTAGCCATTACTCCTTTTAATACTTCTTCAACCGCCGGATATATAATGCGAGCAATGACTTATTTTTCATCATCTATTTGTTTAAAAATAGCTTGGTATTCTAATAGAATGTGCCTGTTTAGCGCTACAGATGTGAAAAAATATTGCAATTTTTTTGAAAAAGCTTCAGCGGAACTTTCCTGTTTTTGCACCCTGACGCTCAACTTTTTTACAGTATAAACTGTGGGGGTTATTACGTGATTTTCTTCTACGACTAAGTGTTATTGCACTTTACCAAACTGCATCAGCACGCCCCGTTCTCCGAGCTTGACAATGACAAGGAATTTGGACAAAATAGCTAAAAATACTATCGAGCTAGTTTAACAGCTATGTAAACCTCCTTATTTATTGTATTGCTTGATTTGATTTAGTCAACGTTACTGGTAGATTATAAAACCCTATTTTACCCCGACTATGGCACTTAATTATCTGCTCTATATTGACTTTATAGATATTTTATTTTCCGGTCATTAACAAGTATTCAAAATCCGCTGCAGCCAAAGGAGGACTAAACAAATATCCTTGCATTATATCGCACTTATAGCGCCAGAGAAAATCTTTTTCTGCTTCTGTTTCAACTCCTTCGGCAATTACCTCAAGACAGAGACTGTGCGCCATTTCAATAATAGCTTTCACAATCGCTGCATTTGTGCAACCATCGGTAATATTGCTGATAAAACATCGGTCTATTTTTAAAGTATCGAATGGGTATTGCGTCAGATAGCTTAAAGAAGAATACCCAGTGCCGAAATCGTCAAGAGATATACAAACTCCCAAATTTTTCAAATGTTGCAAAGTCGCGATCGCACTTTCGGCATCCTCTACCATCAAACTTTCTGTCAGCTCTAATTCTAAACTGCTCGCTTCCAAACCAGTTTCTGCTAAAATTTGGGCAACTCTGCTGCTGAGATCCGGTTGGTGAAATTGGCGCGGCGACAGATTCACCGCTACCCGCAGCCCCGAAAAACCAGCATTTTGCCAAACTTGCATTTGCTTGCAAGCTGTCTGCAAAACCCACTCACCTAACTCTACAATGAAGCCAGTTTCTTCGGCATGGGGAATAAATTCTGCGGGCGAAATCAGCCCTTTTTCTGGATGTACCCAGCGCACTAAAGCTTCTGCGCTCATAATTTTACCAGTCTGGACATTGACCTGCGGCTGATAGTAAACTTGGAATTCTTCTCGTTCCAGTGCGTTGCACAAACGAGTTTTGATCTGCTCTAGTTTGTCGGCAGTCTTTTGGATAAATTCGCTGCTTTGCGATCGCAAAGTATTGTACTGTTCAGCAACAGCTTCTTGTTTTTTCAAGCGGCTCGATATCGCGCCCACAAGTTCAGCTTTACTAAAAGGTTTAGTCAGGTAATCATCTGCCCCCAATTCCATACCTTGCCGCATTTCAGAGCGATCGGCTTTACCGGTGAGAAAAACAAAAGGTACTGTAGCAGTAACAGGATTAGAGCGCAAGGCCATCAGCACCCCATACCCGTCAAGTTCTGGCATCATCACGTCGCAAATAATCACGTCGGGAAGATTTGACACCGCCGCATATAAACCTTGCGATCCATTTTCTGCACCCGTCACGTCGAAACCTTCAGCTTTGAGGAGTTTGAGAATATTCTCCCGAATTACTTGCTCGTCCTCAATCACTAGAATCTTTTTCATACGTCATTCCCTGAAAGCGGTATAATTGATAGGCGTTACTGAACGCGATAAGCGTCCCAATAACTGAGAACGCACAGATCGATGGGCCCAACAGCCGAATATTTTCCGACACAAATAGCAAACACCTGAAAAACGCTAATTTTTCAAGCACAACTAGATTAATGTTTCTCTGCTTAGTCAGTGCCGTCCGTATTATTACGAGGTTAATTAATAATCTCTCAACTAATTCTAGGCGATCGATAGTTAGCAGCGCCTTAAATAACTGCTAAACTAATTGTGCCACCTGAACGATTGTCTGCAAACAATCTCAGCCTATTTATATCAGTTGCCAAAAACCATGCAACTGCAAGCAAGTTCCAAACCCTTGCGGAGTCAGTCTTGTTAGAGTCGATAGGGGCATTTCTACCCCTACCTCTCCTTCAGAACCGGACGTGAGACTTTCGCCTCATCCGGCT
>NZ_JAUBUC010000144.1:0-10193 GCF_036705285.1 Microcoleus sp. B4-C1
TATCATATAGCGGAGGGCGAAAAATTTTGGCTCTTATCATACTTTTAACCATTTACAAAACCGGGATGCTCCCATTCTCATTTTCCAATAATGAAAAGCAAAAATTCTCAGAAGAGGTGTCGAGCTTAATTCAGAATGAATCTTTTTTATCTGACTTTAGCAATCAAATTGGTGAACCTTTGGAGGAGGAATCTGAAGATGACTTCGTGAAACGCGGTAGCAATAGGTTAAGAAAGATGCTTTATGATAGATTTGGCATCAAAGGTTGAATGGATATAATGCTCAGGTCTGTCGAAGTAGTCGCAGCATAACTTAGTGCGATCACAGCTCTTGTAGGTTGAGTTGAAGCTTGTGTTCACCTACCTCTTTTTCCAGTTACAATTTTATCCCTTTGCAGCATTTCAAAGTGCGCTGATTGCAGGGATAGCGATCGCACATAATCATCATCCCTAATTTGCGAGCGACCTCCCGCATCAATTCTCCACAAAGCATCCGGCTGAAATTCGTTATCTGCGTCCCGCACAGTAGCATTTTCGCCCAATTCCACCCAGCCAACCTCTAATTTGATTGTGTTGTTCGCCGTGACTTCTGAATCTTACCGATAATGCCACATAAAATATTTTTTTATCTATTCAGTTAGCCATAAAAATTTAAGCAAACATAGCATCGCGGGGACGAGTTTTGCAGCACTAAACTCGCTCCTAATATAAATATCTAACTAAATCCTTCCCTTAAACCTTCTGCTTCTTCCTTCGCGTCCTTAGCGTCTTCGCGGTTCGTTTCTAACACAAATACCCAATCCAAGCCGGCAAAACCTCCGGCGAACCGTACCACTTCCCCGGAGAACGAGGCGAATGCCAAACCCCCTCCAACACCAAATTTTCGGCCCCGTCCAAAACAGCAGCTTCCACCGGCGTAATTCCATCTCCCCAAGTTTCGCCCTTCCCCACAGTCAACTCATAACTTTTGTAAGCCAGCCAAGTCCCTAAACCGCGCTTGCCAAAAACAGCCTTCCCAGCAGCGCACACGTAGCGCACCTGCGGGTGAAAAGCCCCCGGATAGTGAATTTTGACAAAATCTAGATTTTTGCGCGTCCAGCGCTCTTGAGAGACGTGCGGCGTGCCTAAAGTGATTAAAGTATTCACATAAGGGTGAGCTTCCCACAAACCCGCGTCCTCAAGCACATCCCCGTGAATCGTGTAAGGCTTTTCGCCCAAATAGATGCGAGAAATCCAGCCGCCGGCGGAATGACCAACGAGATTGATCTGGGGAACGCCGTATTGCTGTAACATTTGTTTGACAGTACGATCGAGCTGTCGCAAAATTGGCACCATCGACCGCCCGCCAAAAGTCGGCAACCAATCTCCCTTGCCCAGAGGCACTGTTACTGTTGGGAAACCTCGATCGACCAGAGATTTTTCTAATTCGCGATAGTCGGAAGCAGCAGCAAAATATCCTGGTAAAATCACGGTTGGTAATGGCATTGTCAATTTTAGATTTTAGATTTTAGATTTTAGATTTTGCGGCCGGAGTGCTACGATCTGTTTTTCAAGTTCAAAGACGCTTGCCGCCTTTGGATTCCTAACATCTGCCACTCGTTTAACCTTTTGCTTAGGGAATATCTACTTCTATGGCTCGCGAGCCGATTCAAACATGGTATTTTACCCTAGTTGTCGTTCACTTAGAAGACCGTTTTCTACTGGTACAAGAGCGCAAGTACGAGCAGCAGTGGTATCTCCCAGCAGGGCGAGTGGAAAAAGGGGAGACTTTGCTCGAAGCTGCTATGCGTAATACCTTTGAGGAAGCGGGCATTTCCATCATCGTTGAGGGAATTCTCCGAGTAGAGCACACAGTGATGCCTAGGGGCAATGTGCGCCTCCGAGTCATTTTTGTGGCTCGTCCACAAGATAAGACGCCGCCCAAGAGTAAGCCGGATGAGCATACTTTGTGCGCGGGCTGGTATTCTCTCAAGGAATTAGACCAGTTGTCTCTACGGGGAGAGGAAGTTCGAGAAATGTTTCAATATATGGCAAGCGGCGCTCCAATTTATCCCATCGACTTGCTCACCATCGAGGGAGCTCCTTTTAAAAATTACCGCTATCGCTGGTGAATCCATCGATTTTGGATTTTGGATTTTGGATTTTGGATTTGAGACTTCGGCGTGAGTGCGATCGCCCTTACGATTTTAGATTTACTTGCAGCGCAGTGAATCAGGGAGCAGGAACTTTAATTTACAATTTTTAGAATCGACCCTGACGCTAGTGTCGCGGGCTTGTACTCATTTTGGGGCGGTGCCACCGAGGGGCTGCGGGCTGGGCTGACAGCCACTCGATCAGTTTTTTGATGGCGTAACCGAATTGGAAACGCCGATCGATCGAACTTGTCGATCGTGTTTAATAAATTTGGTTCAGTTTCGGGCCCATGAATTTTCATCAAGGTTGATCGGGCAACTTCGAGGGCGATCGTGCTAAAATTATACCTTTGAATTTCCAACCTCTCCTCATTAAAACGAATTCACACTCAATCACAACCACAACAATATAAATTACCAATCCCTCAATCTAACAATCTCCCAATCTAACAATCTCCCAATCCCCCAATCCCCCAATCTAAAATCTAAAATCTAAAATCTAAAATTTAAATGACTGACTCTTCCTCCCTAGCCAACACCCTTTCGGAACCGCTGCGCCAGCCTTTTTGGTGGGCAGCCCTAGCTTCTGTGGGCCTGCACGGAGTCCTCGGAGCAACCGCCCCGACGCTCTCAAACATACTTTATGGTGGAAATTCCTCAAAAAATATCCCCGGTTCTGTCGGCTTAGTAGAACTAACTCCCGCAGAAGTCAGCCGCCTGCCACAAACCATACCACCGAAACCGTCTAATACGCGATTTACGCCATTTACGATCGCACCAGTTCCCCTTCCACCAGCGCCAAAGTTAGCCCCACCCTTGCCCCCCGCACCTGATACCATCAACTTGCCCGCCATGCCGCCGGGAATGCCCCCTCCTGGATTCTTTTCCCCTCTCCCTCCTTCCCCTCTCCCGCCCTTCACGGCCCCAACAGCCCCGCCACCTCCCACAACTCCATCCCCAATAGTCAGAGCCCCCTCCCAGCCAATACCCACTTTCGTCCCACCCGTACCTCCCAGCGGTTTCCTTTTCCCACCTTTACCTGGTAATTTCGATCGCAATATCCCGCCACCACCATCGCTGAATGAAGCGCCCCAGATTCCCGGCGGCGGCTCGGAAGATGAAGCAGAAGCGCTCAAAAGGATTATAGCCAGTAGAGGCGGACTGCCACTATTTCCAGACGGAGCTCCAGTCTTTACCCCGGAATTCCCAATTGGCAGGAATGTGGGACCCGATGGAGTACCAAAATTGACTCAAAAAGATCCCAATAAAAGGACTCTCATCGCAGAAACTCAGTCCGGTCAACCGGGTTCAAACTTACCCACCGACAGAGAGACACTGCTGGCGGCTGGAGAGACCTATGTTGCTTTGTTTGAGAAATTCAAAAAGGCTTATCCTGACTTGGAAATGACAGGCCCGACTCCTGTGCCTGTGCCTTATCCCGTAACAGCTTGCTCACAAAAACTCCAAGGAAGAGCAGTTTTTGGAGCAGTTGTCAGCCCTCAAGGCTTGCTCAAGGCCGAGCCACAGCCGATCGTCCCCACGGGTTACGGTATTCTCGATAATGCCGCTAAAATTGCGATTATTAGTCCTTCTCTAACATTTTCAGCAGCCAGCACGCACAAGCTTTACCAACTGGATGTCGAGTTTAAGTACGACGAAAAAGTTTGTAGTGGCATTCCTGTCACCCCAACCAGGCCCAACCCACCAGGCCAGCAGCCGCCAGCGCCCGCCCCCACAGCGCCCAGCAGACCAACAGGCCAGCCGCCCTCCCCAGCGCCTACTGAAGTGCAACCGCAGTTTGAGAAGCCGCCGGCCCCCTCAAACAAACCGCAGCCAGGGGCCCAACCGTCGCCGCCTGCACCCAAGCCAGGGGCTCAACCGTCGCCATCGCCTGAACCGAAACCAGCCGCGGAACAGTCGCCTTCTCCTCAACCGGAACCCGCCGAAGAGTCCCCGCAGCCCGAAGCTGCACCATCTCCTGCTGCCGAAGAGTCGCCGTCACCATCGCCGGAAGCCGCACCATCTCCTGCCGCCGAAGAGTCTCCGCAGCCCGAAGCTGCACCATCTCCTGCCGCCGAAGAGTCTCCGCAGCCCGAAGCTGCACCATCTCCTGCCCCGGATGTGTCGCCGTCACCATCGCCGGAAGCAGCGCCATCTCCTGCTGCCGAAGTGTCGCCGTCACCATCGCCGGAAGCAGCGCCATCTCCTGCGGCTACCGAAAATTAATTGGGCATCGCTAATTGGCAATCGGTATTGTAAAACTTCGTTGAGTTTATAAGCAATTATAAACAATAGTAGTTAGTAGTTAGTAGGGTGCGTCAGCTTGAATATTTGTAGCTTCTCAAACGAATTTCTACTTGCTGACGCACCCTACTTTATCAACTAAGAACGAAGTTGTTTTTCGTCCGCCTGACCAGGCTTGGGACGATTGAAGTTTGGACTACAAAGCTAATTATCTATTTCCCTTAACCTCTCAATTGTATTGAACTTTATACATTTGAAATAAGTCGCCGCTTTGCTTTTTTACTACCTTAGCGCCTGCAGCTTTAATCATTTTTTCCCAATCTTCTATTGTCTCTAAAAATACTTCGCCGGCTCGATAAGTTTCCAAAATTGCCCAATCTTCTGCTAAAGGAGCATTGGGGTTGAGGACATCAAAAACAAAATGACCGCCCGGTTTTAGTACCCGCTTTACTTCTCCCATGACAATATTCCAATAGTCTATGGGATAGTAACAGCTAAAGCCTGTAGCGAGGCATAAATCGAACTGAGCCTCCTCGTAATTTAACTGGTGAGCGGGAGCCCATTCTACGCCTTTGAACAGCTTAGAATTGAGCTGAGGGCCGCGAGCGTTTAAGGCGTCTCGCGCGGCGCTGCTGATTTCTTGACCGTAAAAATAGGCTTCCCACTCCCGCCAAGGGTAGATGAGAAAGCTGACTCCGCAGCCTATGTCTAAACAGCGCTGATTTTTTTGAGGTTTGGCAATTTTCCAGAAGGGAGAAACTGTTTTTGCTTGGAGAGTTCCTGCAACTGATTCTAGGAAAATCGGCATTGCTTCGACTTCTTCGGGTAAGGCGAAAGCTTCTCCTCGGTATTCGCGATCGAACCGGGCAGCAACCTGCGATAGTAAAACTTGCCAGCTATCTGATTTGCCTTTGGCAAACCAAGTTTGCTCGCTTGTACTTGCTGGGCGTTCGGACTTTTTAGACATTCTTGAATTACCTTTTAGAAGCTTTGAGAGCTTTTGTAAAGTTTTGGCGGTAAGGCTTATTAAAAATTAACGCGGGCCAGAGCAGGGAGAGCTTCAGGCGATTTGCAAAACTTCGATCGAAGTTAGTGCGATCGAAACCATTCCAAAATTTCCAAATACCGCCACCGTAAGCGATCAGCAATGCCAAGCTAATTAACGTACTCATTTAAAAAACCCCTAAGCAATGGATAGGATTTTGGGTCAGCTAGTCAAAGCGCTACCCTTAATCTATCATTTATCAGACGCCAAGGCACACCGATAGCTGTAGTAATTCCACCTTCCGAAAGAGACTGCAAAATCCCCGCTGGCCACAAACTTAAAAATAACACCCCCGAAATAGCTTTCACCGAGCAAGCAAGAAGGGACTTCTGGTAAAAGTCGATCGTTCTGAGGACTTATAAGATTGAATAAGTGAAGAATTAAAGAATTGGGAATGACTGATGAGATAAGGGTTTCGAGTACGGGCCTACAGTTGCATTCTTTTTTTTAACTGGTATCACCCAAGATCCCCTACAAATCCGAGTTCGACCGGGGGAGTGGTGCGATGCCGCAAGTTCTAATTCGGTTGAAATCGGTTGCTGTTGGGGGACGGCCTGGCCGAACGGGATTTACCAGACGTGTCACTACTCGAAGATAATTAACTAAGAACTGATAGCTCGCGGCCGACGAATTACAGCAGGCAAACTTTTTCTAGCGGACAATAGCGGTAGAGAGCTTTTTAAGCAAGGAGGATTTTATGCGTGCAGTGCTGATGGCTGGGGGATCGGGAACGAGGCTCAGACCCCTGACGTGCGATTTGCCCAAACCGATGGTGCCGATTCTCAATCGCCCGATCGCAGAACACATTATTAATTTGCTAAAAAGGCATCAGATTACGGAAATTATTGCGACGCTGCACTACCTTCCCGATGTCATGCGCGAATATTTTACTGACGGGGCAGAGTTTGGCGTTCAAATGACTTACGCTGTGGAGGAAGACCAACCGCTGGGTACGGCTGGTTGCGTCAAAAATATTGCTGAACTGCTCGATCGCACTTTTTTGGTCATCAGCGGCGACAGCATCACAGACTTCGACTTAACCGCAGCAATCAAATTTCACCGTAGCCAGCAATCCAAAGCCACGTTAATTTTAACTCGCGTTCCCAACCCGATGGAATTCGGGGTCGTGATTACCGAGGAAAATTACCGCATCAGTCGCTTTCTGGAAAAGCCTTCTAGCAGCGAAATTTTCTCCGATACTATCAATACCGGCATTTATATTTTAGAACCCGAAGTCTTGGATTACCTGCCGGTAAATCAGGAGTGCGACTTCTCGAAAGACTTGTTTCCCCTGCTACTGGAAAAAAACGAGCCGATGTACGGCTACATCGCCGAGGGTTACTGGTGCGATGTCGGCCAGCTAGATGTTTACCGGGAATCTCAGTACGACGCGCTGCGGGCCAAGGTCAAACTGGATTTGAGCTACTACAACGAAGTTCGATCGGGACTTTGGGTAGGTCAGAATACTTTTATTGACGATAGCGCGATCGTCGAAGTACCGGCCATGATCGGCAACAATTGCCGAATTGGAGCCCGAGTTAAAATCGATGCAGGTACTGTGATCGGAGATAACGTGACTGTGGGGGCCGACGCTAATCTCAAACGTCCCATCGTCTGGAACGGAGCAATTGTCGGTGAAGACGCTCATCTTAGGGCCTGCGTGATTTGCCGGAGTACCCGCGTAGACAGGCGCGCTCACGTCCTCGAAGGTGCTGTCGTCGGTTCAATGTCCATCGTGGGAGAAGAAGCACAAGTGGGGCCGAGCGTGCGCGTCTGGCCGAGCAAAAATATTGAATCCGGCGCTCTGTTAAATCAAAATTTAATTTGGGGAGAACAAGCTAAGCGGAATTTGTTCGGTCAGCGTGGCGTTCAAGGACTGGCAAATGTGGATGTTACCCCGGAATTTGCAGTGAAATTGGGCGCGGCTTATGGCTCGACTTTGAAACCGGGGACTGCGGTATCGGTTTCTCGTGACCAGCGGAGCATTTCGCGGATGGTTTCGAGGTCTTTGATTGCGGGTTTGATGTCGGTGGGAATTAATGTGATCAATTTGGAATCGACGGCAATTCCGATCGCGCGCACGGTTTCGTCTACGATATCAATTGCTGGTGGCATTCATGTTCGCATTTCGCCCGATCGCTCCGACCACATTTTAATTGAATTCTTCGATATCAAAGGCATCAATATTACAAAAGGAGCTGAGAAAAAAATCGAGGGGGCTTATTTTAAGGAAGATTTGCGGCGAGCTCTAATTCCCGAAATTGGAGAGATGACGTACTTTAACCAAGCTCTCGATGTTTACAACCGCATTTTTGAGCGGCAGATGAATGTTGAGGCAATACGCTACAGCAATTCTAAGGTGGTAATCGATTACGTTTACGCGGTTTCTGGAGCAATTCTGCCCCAAATGCTTGCCAAGTTCGGCTGCGATGCGGTGGTTCTCAATGCCAGTCTCAAACAGACTTCTCTAAGCAACGGGGAACGGGAATATTTGCTCGACCAACTCGGCCGGGTGGTGAAAGCACTCAGCGCTAATTTTGGAGTGCAGGTATCGGCTAACGGCGAACAGCTCATTTTGGTAGATGAGTCTGGGATAGCGATTCGTGGGGAAATGCTGACGGCGTTGATGGTAAATTTGATGCTGACTTCTCATCCCAAAGGTACAGTAGTAGTGCCGGTTCATGCGTCTTCTGCGGTGGAGGCGATCGCCCGACGCTATCAAAGCAAGGTAATCCGCACGAAGGCGAACCCAACTGCTTTGATGGAAGCCGCTAACAGGAACCCGAATGTGGTTTTGGGCGGCAGCGGCCTTATGGGTTTTATTTTCCCGCAGTTGCATCCCGGATTTGACGGAATGTTCTGCATTGCTAAAGTGATAGAAATGATGACGATTCAGGAGCGATCGCTCGGACAGATCAAGGCGGAACTTCCCCGCATCACCCACCGCAGTTACAGCGTCCGCTGTCCTTGGACTATCAAGGGTTCGCTGATGCGACATTTAGTAGAAACTCATTCGCCCGATCGTTTAGAATTATTAGATGGAGTGAAGATTTTTAACTACAGCGACGACAATTGGGTATTAGTTTTACCCGATGCTAGTGAACCGACCGTTCATATCTTCGCCAACAGTGAGGATCGAGATTGGGTATCTGAAACGTTGAAGGAGTACCGTGCCCTCGTTCACGATTTTGTCACTCAAGCCGAGGCGGCGGTTCTCCAAGATAAATTTGGTAACGTGTAATCCGTCATGGTGACAACTAATAGCGATCGGGCGCAGAAAAATCAGTAATTACCAATTGGCAATTGGCAATTCCCCAAAGCAAGACCCACAAGTCATCGGTACACGGATAGCTATTTCTTCCTTCTTCCTTCTTCCGTCTTCCGTCTTCCGTCTTCCGTCTTCCGTCTTCCGTCTTCCTTCTTCCTTCTGCCTTCTTCAACATCCAATTCCCAATTACGCACAGAGAACAGATGAATAGCTGCATTTTGATGGCGGAAATAATTCAACAACCGCAACTCCGTTATACTCCTGACAATCAACTTCAAATCGCTGAGATGTTGGTGCAGTTTCCTGGCCCAAAACCAGAAGATCCCCCCGAACATTTGAAAGTGATAGGATGGGGAAATTTTGCTCAAGAAATTCACGAAAAATATCACGAGGGCGATCGCGTGATTATTGAGGGGCGGCTGAGCATGAATACGATCGAAAGAGATGGTATTAAAGAAAAGCGCGCTGAACTGACAGCTCAAAGGATTTACAGTGTAGGCGCCGATGCCATGAGTTCGGCTCCCCCAGCTAGAACCGCCCCGGAACCGGCTCAAATTCGCGACACCGCCCCGGCTAATGTGCCAAGCAATGTAGTACCTTTAGGCTCGCACAAGCGCAGTTCTAATAGCGCTCCAAGCGGCCCTAATCGCACGTCTAGTTCGGATTGGAACTCCCATCAGTCGTCTAATTCTGAGTCCGATCGCCAGTCGGGTTCGTCTAACGAACCGGAAAATCCCGATTACGATCCGATTCCATTTTAAAAATTAGGGTGCATCACTTTACAACTGGACTGTTCGAGCGAAAGTGACGCACCTTAATTGAAGAGCGATTCCCTACGGGATAGCTTCGCTCGCGCGTACTTCAGGAAAAAATGGGCGATCCAATTTGGCTGAACTACGAGCTAAATTGCAAATTTTACAGCTCGATCGTCACAACTTTTTTCTTGCTTTTTTCGTCGCGCAGCACGACGGTATTGTAGGGTGATGTATCCGTCCCCAGCGGAATTGGCAGCTTAAAGCTGCCGCTTTTATGCTTAAGTTCGCCTAAATCAATACTTTTCGTTATATTGCCATCTGTTGCCAGATAAGCGGTAAGTTCGCCTTTATAATCTTCAATCAAAAAGTCTCTGAAGAAAACGACTTCCCCAGCCTCGGCATCGATAGCAAGGATGACCGTACCGCTAAACGTTGCGCCTTTTTCTTCTTCATCAACCGTCGCCATTTTAATTTCCGAGGGGTCTTGACCGGACATATCTGCCATAAATTTTTTCTCCTGAACTGAGCGCAATAATTAACAAGAAGCTTACCTGATGCTAGGGGCGATTGCAAAACTCTTAGGACGTATTTCTGCATCGGTCTTGCTTCTCTCTAAGGTTAGAGAAGCCCGCGATGGCGAATTATACCACCAATTATCTCAATTCTTGAATCAGTAAGGAATGAGAATTAAATAACTTCCACTCTTGAAAGTGGGATGGGCGTCCCGCCCGTCCAAAAAGGACGGGCGGG
>NZ_JAUBUC010000226.1:0-1412 GCF_036705285.1 Microcoleus sp. B4-C1
GGGAGCATCCCGGTTTTGTAAATGGTTAAAAGTATGATAAGAGCCAAAATTTTTCGCCCTCCGCTATATGATAGAACGCAAAAGTTATCGCCCGCACGCTAACCGAACTGGCGAGAGAGGAGTATCTAAAGTATGGGATTTGGGAAGAAAAATAAAAAAGAGGTATCTATATTCTAGATTAATTCATTCAAGTAAGCACACCTAAGTTTGAGCATTTGATTAATATTTTCACTCCCCCACTGAGCGCCGGAAATTTTTAATCTTCTATCAATCTGTTTCACTAATGATTCCACCGCTCCCGACCCAATAGAACAAATCTTTTGGCTGGATAAGAGTTGATAGTTGACAATTCGATTCCGATGTTTTGTGAGATATTTACAAAAGTTAGTAGCCTGACGACTACTGCACAACTCAAACAACTTAATGGTTTCATCTATACGACCTTGCCACAACAATTCTTTGGCTTGAGACAGCCGTTTCCTAGACCCTGCTACTTTGTACAGATTTTCTACTAAATGATACCAGTCTAAGATTTCTCGGCGATTACCATCCGGATTGAATTTACCGATGATATTCCAAATTCCGTCATGTCCATCACCTAAACAAGTCACTAGGGAATTTAACGGCTGACGATTGACATAATCAATCAATACTTCATTTTCCAGAAAATATGCACCATAAAAGCTGCCATGAAGACTAACTGCTTTGTAATCCAGCCAGTGAGAACCCTCTCCTTTTGGTCCTCTAACACGCACTTTCCCTCCATCTACGCTGGTTTCTTTAATGGGGGCTTCTGCTACTGGTTCAACCCACTCTTGGTTTTCTACCAATCTATGTAAACTGGTATGACCTATCTTGACTCCCGTCTGTACTTCAATTTCTTGAGATGCCTTGGAATAGGATAACAGGGCTACTTGTCGCAGACAGCATTTCTCAAAAACAGGGGCCAAGCGAGTCGATTTTTTGAGATTTAATTTTTCTGCTTGTTTTTCGGTAATTTTTAACTCACCCACACAGCTTTTTACTGTTCGGGGACGTCCTTTGTCTGTCCCCGTGGTTTCTTTGATAAAAAAAAAGCAACTTGGGGTCCCACTATCTCTATCCATTGTTTTCTCAGGTGACCTTCTATTGTTTCCAGGCTCTCTAATGCCTCGGGGGGAGTGTTTCTGTATAAAATTTTGGCGATTTCAGCAGTATGAGCTTGTAAACGTGCTCGGGTAGTCAGGCGTCATTTTGATTCCCTCAAAATTATTTATTGACTATTGTAACTCTTGAGACACTCTATTCTTCAGTTGCTATAAAATGGCTTATTGACTCTAAAACATATTTTTTCGGGAAGCTAAGTGTCGGTTTTCCAAAAAAACAATACATCATATCATACTTTTGTATACTTGCAAAATCGGGATGCTCCC
>NZ_JAUBUC010000227.1:0-1405 GCF_036705285.1 Microcoleus sp. B4-C1
GTAGATACTGTCTTGACCTGTCAAGGGGTAGCGCTCAAATAATTGGGGTCGAAAGGCTTTTGGGATTTTAAAATCCCAAAAGCAAAATGCACCAGTTTCCTCATCAAGGCACCAATTACCTGCATTTTGACCTTTCCACGACCCAACAATCGTTCAGTCATAGCTTTGAGCAAAGGATTACAACGCATCGCCACCACCGCAGGCATATACAATGCCTTTCGCAGCCGGACATTACCAGTACATGACAAACGAGTTTTGCCACGCACAGAAGTTCCTGAACTGCGCTCACACGGGGTTAAACCTGCATACGCGGCTAGTTGACGGGCATTCTTGTAATCTTCAATCCGACCAACTTCAGCTAACAATACAGCGGCAGTTTGTTCTCCAATACCTGGAATCGAAGTCAATAGCTCGCGCTGCTGTTTTAAGTGTGGATGTTGGTCAAAATGATCGCTAATCATTTTTTTGATTTCTGCTTGTTGTTGTTTGATATACTCCCAATGAGCTTTCGTAAGTTTAGCCACTGTTACTGTAGCTGTTTCCAAACGGTTTTCTTCTTGTTGATACATCTCGGTCAAAGATTCTAGTCGTCGCAGTAAAGCTTGTAACTCCTTAACTTCGGGAGGGGTCGGCTTCCAAAGTGATGGTTTAATTGCCGCACCAAAACGAGCAATCAATGCTGCATCTACAGAGTCAGTTTTAGTACGTAAAAGTTCGCTTTTAGCAAACCCTTTAATCCGAGCCGGATTGACCACACTGACCTGGTAGCCTGCTTCATACAGAAATTCAGCGAGGGCATCTCCGTAAATGCTCGTGGCTTCCATGCAGGCATGAAGTTCTTCGACACCTTGTTTTTTGAGCCAATTATTCAAGCTCTCAAATCCTTCGGTATTATTCGTGAACTTTTTGGTTTTTGAGCCACGCTCTTCTTTCAGTAAAACGACATGAAAGTCTTTTTTACTGATATCTATGCCTAAAACTGTCGATGTCATGGTTGGCTCCGATCTCCCTGTTTGTATGAAAGAACATGACAGGCAATTTAACTAACCTTGTCAATGCAGGCTGTCCCGTTAAAACGAGCGCCTAAGATACTGTCCAGTTTTTTATGTGCGCCTGTCATCAGTCATGGGAGCTTATCTACGCAACAGACTTGTAATAGTCTAAGGGGCGGGCCAACTTCACCGATTTCTGATGTCCTATCAGAACAATTTCTACTGTCACCTGTACCTTAAGGAAGAAACTTTAATGGTTTCTTTATCTTTACTCGTGTTACGATTCAATTACAACCGTGTCTACGGTTCGATTACAACCGTGTCTACGGTTCGATTACAACCGTGTCTGCGGTTCTATAGCCTGCGGTCTCCGGTTCAATCGCCTGACTCTTTTAAGATACAAGGGGCGGGTT
>NZ_JAUBUC010000228.1:0-1398 GCF_036705285.1 Microcoleus sp. B4-C1
AGCATCATTTCGGTGCTGCCCCTGCTGACTCGCTCAAAGGCTGCTAATAAGGTTTCAACTTCTGTTTCTCTGCCGTAAAGTTTTTGAGGTATCTGAAACTTATCTGTAATATCTTTTTGGGCGATCGCAAAATCTGCAATTTCTCCCGTAGTTTTTAATTGTTCTAGGCATTCTTCTAAGTCAGCGATAATTCCCCAAGGGCTTTGATATCTGGCTTCAGCGGTTTTCGCTAATAGCTTCATCACAATATCAGAAACAGCTTTAGGAATTTCTCGATTGATTTGGTGGGGCGGTACTGCTTGTTTGGCAATGTGACAGTGGATTAATTCCATTGCATCGCTGTAATCCCAGGGCAATTGCCCCGTTAGCATTTCGTAAAAAGTGACTCCTAATGAGTAAAAATCAGTGCGGTAGTCTATCGCTCGGTTCATTCTGCCTGTTTGTTCCGGCGATATATAGCTCAGAGTGCCTTCTAAAACATTAGGATTTTTCAGGCTAGGATTTTCGCGCTTTAAAACAGTAGAGATGCCAAAATCTATAATTTGAACTCGCCCTGTGCTTGAGTTGATAATAATATTGCTGGGATTGATATCTTTATGAATAATTTTATGTCGATGAATTTCACCTAAAGCCCTGGTTGTTTTAATAGCTGTTAATAAAAACTCTTCTAAGGTAAGTTGGTGAGAAGCCAACCACAGCTTTAATGAGTCTCCACCACAATCCTCGAAAATGATAGCCAAACTGTTATGGTATCTTTCTAAGCTGTAGGTTTGAGGGACACTTTCTAGGTTAAGATTGTGTGTGATTTCGTATTCCTGCTTGTATCTGACTAACGAAGCTGGCATCGGATAATCTTGTTTGAGAAATTTGATAATTACCGGTTTTTTGTCTTGCTTCCTCAGTCCCCGGTAAACTAAAGAATTATTACTTTCATGGATTTGGTTGGTAATGTCGTAGCCCGGTAAGTTAATCATTCTTACATCCTCTTGTCAGTATTAATACTCAATTATTTTTTAGTAATTGTTAATTAATTAAGTAAATGTATCTTCTAATACATAATAATATCCGAAAATTTAAGAAAAACTTCAGTGTAAAAAGAAAAGTTATTTTTTATTAACATTTCTTAAAAATAAGAGGGCTAAACATTCCGGTCAGGAGTGCGATCGCTCCACAGTTTCCTGTAAAATCCGGCAAAACAGAGTGAAGTGCGATCGCCCTTAGTCTTCATAGGAGATTTGGGCCTTGCATAATTAGAGTATAAATAGGGGGAATCACCATGCAATGAAAGCGAGTGCAAATTAACCCATATCCGTAAAAACACTAAGGATCGCGAATTAAATAACTTACAATTTTAATTGTTATTGTGGGATGGGCGTCCCGCCCGTCCAAAAAGGACGG
>NZ_JAUBUC010000145.1:0-9860 GCF_036705285.1 Microcoleus sp. B4-C1
GGCGTCCCGCCCGTCCAAATAGGACGGGCGGGACGCCCATCCCACAATAACAATTAAAATTGTAAGTTATTTAATTCGCGATCCTTAGAAGGATAGAAGGAAGAATTACCGATTACAAATTACCGATTACAAATTGCCTAATTGTTGTTAGATTTCAAGGCAAAAAGCATCTCCAACTCAGCAGTTGTCGGTTGCGTAGAAGCTGTGGCTACGCTAACTCCTCGGAGAGAATTCAGCAATTCGGCGACGGGCGGGGAAACTAAATTTGGCTGTACTGCGAGCAAATATTGGTTAGCCCAAGACATGGTTTTTTCCATATCTATGTAAAAGTAACCTTGGTTGGCGCGCGGTAAAGAAGTGGCGATCGCCTGAAAACTCGGACTGCTGCTTAACGGTTGCGGTGGCGTCGAAGTAATCACATCAACTAAAGGGCCGCCGAAAGCTACAAATACAGAATTTTCATTCAGCCAACCGTGCCCGAATAAAGTGCCTTGCTGGGGTATTTGCCACTCCGTAACTTCTTTGCCTTGAACTTGTCTGGGGCCGACACTGACTGTAGGATTGCTTTTGGCGATCGCATCGAGTTTTTTCAGAGTTGCTTCTGCAGCAGGGCGATCGCTGGTTTCAAAAATCATCGCCGCCCCCATGCCCAACTGAGACAAAATCCCTTGATTGGAACCGATCGCCCCGATCGCAAATTCCCCATTCATCCAACCAAAAACCTCTCGATCCGCATCCAAATCCAACCGCTTAAAACTATTCCTCACCTGCTGAACTCCCCTGCCAACTTCCGGGCTATCTTGTGCCTCAGCGGTTGCTTGCGACCAAATTTGATCGATTCCCTTGCCGCCGACTAAAGCAATGGTTTCGCCCGGAAATCTGGGCAATAATTTCGATGCGAATTGTGGAGTTTGCTGCACGAATTTAGGGTCTAACTGAGCAATAGTTTTTACCCTCAATCCCGCACTATCCGCTCCAATTCCCGCAACCAAAGACTTAACCTGTTTGAACTGCGAAAACACTGTCCAAGGCAACTGGATATCAGCGGGCAAATTAGCTTTCAATTGCTCAATGGCCGCAGGATAATCAGCAATATAAACAGTTGCGATCGGATTCTTGACACCAGCACTCTCTGCAAAAAACTTAGTTGTACTCTGCTGCGTAGCGAGGGAGGGTTCTCCTTTAAAAGTATCGATCGCCAATTCCACAGGCTTTTTCAAAGGAGCCATCACTAATTGGTCGTTCAGCAAAGCCACACTGTAGCGCTTGCCAGTTGGCTCTGCAATCTCATAAATTTTAACTCCTTTATACTCGGTTTCTTGAGTTGTTGCACCGGGCTGAGATTTTAATTTATTAGCAAAATTCCAAGCGCTAATTTTATTTTTCACGCTGACTACTACCAGCAGTTTTGGAGGCTCTGTATTCGTCACAGCATCAGGGGGCAGCAAAGCGACCATCACCCCCCCTAACCAAGGCTTTAAGTCCCTGTCAAAGTCGATTTGAGTGCCTGCCAAGCTTTGTTCTTGAAAGGCCTTCAAACCCTGACCGATCAACTTTTGAGCCCCTGGCGTGCCAAATCGCTGCAATTGTGACAACGCTTGGGGATTGGGGGAGATAAAGGCGGCCATCATTGCTTCGTCGGGCACAACTTTGGCGCTGTCTTGAGGGTTGGATACTTGTTGGCTCAAACCCTGGAAGTAAAAGTAGACCGCAGCGCTACCTGCTGCGGCGATGGAGGCAGCAATTAGAAGCTTTGATTTTTTTGCAGGCATGGTTTGTGTTCCTCGTGTCCTTTATCAGTTTAATGAAAATACACTTGGCTTGTCGGGAGGGGATCGAGGCTGCTGTTTATTTTTGTATGATTTAACACAAGTTTGGACGATCGTCTAAACTACTAAAAATGTGCATTGCGGGTAAAAGATGAAAGTAGCGATCGCGGGAGCAACGGGATTTGTAGGTAGCCGGCTGGTGGAGAAGCTGCAAGCTGCGGGACATCAAGTGGTGGTTTTGAGCAGGGATGGGGCGAAGGCTAGCCGAGTTTTTCCGGCTTCAGCTTATCCGAATTTAGAAGTTGTCGCCTACACTCCTGCGGAGTCTGGTGATTGGCAAAAGTCGATCGCGGGCTGCGAGGGTGTTGTCAATTTAGCAGGGGTTCCGATTGCGGAGGAAAGGTGGACGGAGGCGCGCCAGCAGGCAATTCTGGACAGTCGCACACTGACGACGGCAAAATTGGTCGAGGCGATCGTCAATGCTAATCCTAAACCATCTGTGTTTGTGAGTGCATCGGCGATCGGCTATTACGGAACCAGCGAAACCGCTGAATTTGACGAAACGAGCCTCGCGGGAAACGATTTTTTAGCAACAGTTTGCAAAGACTGGGAAGCAGCAGCCCAACCTGCAAAAAATGCGGGAACGCGGCTAGCAATTTTGCGACTGGGGATAGTTTTGGGAATGGGAGGCGCCTTGGCAAAAATGCTGCCACCTTTTAAACTATTTGCAGGCGGCCCAATTGGGACAGGAAAACAGTGGTTTTCTTGGGTTCATCGCGAGGATGTGGTTGATTTAATTTTGTACGCTTTGCAAAATTCGCAAGTTGAAGGCGTTTTGAATGCAACAGCACCGAATCCGGTGCGGATGAATGAATTGTGCCAAACTTTAGGGGAAGTTTTAAAGCGGCCTTCTTGGTTGCCGGTGCCAGGTTTTGCTTTAGAAATGTTGTTGGGAGACGGGGCAAAACTTGTTTTGGAAGGGCAGAAAGTGTTGCCGAAACAAACTTTAGCTAGTGGTTTTCAATATCAATATCCGACGCTGAAATTAGCACTCGAAGAGATTTTATCGGGAAGTTAGGAACCTACGGAATAGAACCCGCCGAATAGAATTCGGATGCTTCACAAACAAAGTCCGAGCTGAGAGGGACTCCAACAAAATTCCTCGTTACCAGGCTCTGCCTGGTAACGCATATCCAGAGGCTCTGCCTCGCTTTCCCCGAAAGCATATGAACCATCAAGAAATAGCAACCGGGTTGACAATTCCCGCCGAACTCCCATTCCTTCAAGCTATCTGCTGGCAAATTGCTGATGTAAAAAAATTGAGTTTCAAGGAAATGCTATGCCGCTACGAATCTGGCTGGCATTATTGGGGAGTTTTGGGAACACCTAGCTTTGAGGAACTAGCTTTTATTCAACAAATCAGCCAACACTATCAGTCTTGGTTAATAGCAGAAATGGGAAGCAGTTTTCCGCCAAAAACTCCAGAAAATGGGGTAAGTTCTCAAGCAATGTTTAAACGCGAAATTCATCAAAAGATATTAACTGTACTCAGCCACTTGAATGTCGAATTTCTACAGGAATGTCGGGCGTATTTTGGGGGCGGAACGTTGGTAAGTATGGAACACGGAGAATATCGGTTGAGCCAGGATATTGACTTTATGTGCCCGATGGATGATGGCTACCGTCTCCTGCGCCGAAAAGTTGCCGAAGGAGGCTATGATATGATTTTTGGTAGTCGCGATTCCCTTGGGGATAGCTTCGCTTCACGCATTGTTCTCCCGAACGATATTCAAGCCAACCAGTATGGGATAAGATTTCCTGTTATTGTTGACGGCACTACTATTAAATTCGAGATGGTTTGTGAAGGGCGACTTGAGTTGGGCGAACCAAATTATCCAAATTGGTCGCCTGTTCCTGGTTTGAATCAAATTGATAGTATAGCAGAAAAGTTGTTGGCAAATGCCGATCGCCCGGCTGTCGATCGGGTAAATTCTAGAGATTTAATCGACTTGGCTATTCAAAGGTTAGCGACTCCGATTCCCCAAAGGGCGATCGACAAAGCTGAAGCAGCTTATCAAGTTATGGAACCGCTCGATCGAGTGATTCAGTATTTCCAAGATCGTCCCGATTATCGGGAAAAATGCTATGAGGTTTTGAGTATTGCAGAGCCAAATAAAGTTATTAACGGTATCGATTTACTAGCTCAGGATTTAGGCAGGGAAATAACAGTCAGGACATTTAGCGAGACTACTTCCTCATTCCCCAGCTCTGCGCCGAATTGATCTTCCTCGTTCCCAGGCTCTGCCTGGGAACGCATTTCCAGAGGCTCTGCCTCGCTCTTTTCCATTCTTCGCTCTTTTCCCTTCTTTTTCCCCTCGTTACCAGGCTCTGCCTGGCCCCTCGTTACCAGGCTCTGCCTGATAACGCAGATCCAGAGGCTCTGCCTCGCTCCTTCAAACAAATCATCCGACTCAAAAATCAATCAAATCAACTGGCAACAATCCATCCTGACCCATATAATTTCGATAACTAGAATATCTCCAACAAGCTGGATCGTCAACATAGCCGCGCCTAACAGGATTATTGTGGATATACTCCAATTTTTGCAACAGCATTGCCTCATCCAAAATAGCTTGCGGGTGGAACCCTTCTTGCCATAGCTGATATTTTTGGTCTTTTTTGTGTAGCTTTTTATAGAATGCGAGTTGATCGAGGATGTTGGTAACTTGATGTTTTTCAAGCAAGTCAATTATGGAGCGAGCTGTAAATGATTTAAAATTTCTCATTTGCGTTGACAATTCAGAAGAAGTTACGATTAAGTGCAAGTGATTTTCCATCAGCACGTAACCGTGTAAAGCTAAACGCTTCTCCCGTTGCATAAAGCTTAAGGAATCTAAGACTATTTGTGCTATTTCTGCTTGACAGAAGACAGGAATCCAGTTGATAATTGTAGAGGTGACAAAGTGCGGTTGGTTGTCGGAATATATTACTTTGTATCTACTTCTTCCCATTGGGGCGATCGAGGGTTTGTTGGTGGGTTAGGGCGAGTCGGAGCCTCTGGATATGCGTTACCAGGCAGAGCCTGGGAACGAGGGAATGGATGGTTTGTTGGTGGGTTGGGGCGAGGCGGAGCCTCTAGATATGCGTTACCAGGCAGAGCCTGGGAACGAGGTACGAGTTAAGAAACCCGGTTTCTGAGCCCTGCGCGATCGTGAGCTTTGAGCAAACTCGCCGGATCGGGCCCAGCCGGGATAATGCAGCCGGGATTCAGCGGGAACAAATTGCCGTAATAATCGCGCTTCACAGCCTCCAAATCGCAAGTGCCGGCAACTCCCGGTAACTGGTACAAATCGCGCAGATAAGCTCCCAAATGCTCGTAATCTTGAATGCGACGCACATTGCATTTGAACAAGCTGTAGTAAACTGCATCAAAACGGAATAGAGTAGTAAAAAGCCGCACGTCTGCTAAAGTCACCCGATCGCCACACAGGTAACGACTCCTCAAGAGCGATCGATCGATCTCGTCTAAAACAGCAAACAATTCACTACAAGCCGAGTCATAAGCAGCTTGAGATTGCGCGAAACCGCAGCGATAAACGCCGTTATTCACCGATTGGTAAATCTTCTCATTCCACTCGTCAATTTGCGATCGCAAATCCAGAGGATAAAGATCCATTTGAGGATTGCCAGCAAACTCGTTAAACTCCGAGTTTAGCATCACAATAATTTCCGAACTCTCGTTATTGACGATCGCCTTTTTCGAGTCATCCCACAGCACCGGCACCGTACACCGCCCCTGATAGCCCGGTAAAGCCAACTGGTAAAGTTCCGGCATCGTGTTGCAGCCAAAAGTCTCCGACTCCATCACCCACATTCCCCCTTCAGAGGGATAGACAATAGACACGGATATCGCATCTTCAAGCCCTTTGAGCGCCCTCGTCACCAGAGTGCGGTGGGCCCAAGGGCATCCCGTACCCACGAAGAGGCGATACCGTCCCGCAGCGGGCCCGTGAGGGTTGTCTGGTGCAGTGCTGACAAAGTTGCGGAAACTGCTGCTGGGGCGAATGTATGCTCCCGTGCGATCGGGCGGCGCTAGTTTTGACATCATTAATTGCCACATTGATGTCCAGACAAATTTGCCTAGCTTGACTGTTACGGATGAAGGAAGCGATTTGTTTTTCACAATGCGATTAAAAGAGGTTTGCTAAACATAATTTGCTTATTTTAACTCACATTGCGAGGTTTATTCCCTAGTTCCCAGGCTCTGCCGGGGAACGCATATCCAGAGGCTCTGCCTCGATCTGTTCCCTCACCTAGGAAGGACTTTTCTAGGATCTGCCAGAGGCTATTTCAGCATAAGCTCGATCGATCAATCGGCGAGCAACCGTCTGAATTCCGGTATGTTCGTAATAATTGGTACTCATGTCTAAAAACGCCGCCACATAATCCAATTTGTCATCAGTAACATCAATGTATTGCTTGAGATGGCCTAAAACTATGGCGGGAGTTAAGCCGCGAGACTGTACTAAATTGTTCATCCAACCTTGCGCTGAGGCGAAAGTAGTTGTCACAAATCCGAACTTTTGTGAATTATTGGCGCCGGGAATTAGGTTACTGATATTTTGGAATGTTGAGTTTTGCTGCAAGGTGGAAGGATTCAATCCGCCTATCGTATTTTGTGCTACTCTAATGAAGTCCGGGCCGAGGGGAATTAAACCGTCAGCACACACTAATGCAGCCATCCGCATCAGAGATTCGCCTTTGTAATGAGATAAATAATTACCAAAGCTTCCCACATTGTCAAGGGAAATATTGTTAAGTTTGCAGTAGGCAATTAGCTCGATCGCCACTTTGACGCACAAATCGATCGTTTGAGTTGTGTCAGCTTTGGGAGTGAGGCGGTTGAGAAAGGAAAGAAAGCCAATGTTTTCGCCGATTTTATTCGCCATAGCCGTTGCACCTAACGCACTATCGGCGCTGTCTGCTAACTGGTAAAGCCTGACTACGCCTTGATATGGCTCATTGGGGTTAGCGTAAAGCTCGATCGCGCGATCGCGAATTTTCTCAACTAATTTGCGCTTTGTTTCCCCTGTCAGCGCTTGAATAGTATTATCAAAACCCGTGAGATTGTTCCACGCCCCCGGAACCACAAAATCGAGGGATTTGAGCATCATCACAGTGACGCCACCCGACGGCAAATTGTCAACCAATTCCACAATAGACTTGCTCATCACAAACTCCTGAATAGCCAGATTTAAAGTGTTCTTCCAAATACTCCAACTGCGGCAAATCCGATTCCAGATTCCAGATAAATTCCCCAGAACTTAAATAAGTAAGCACAATTAAATATTACACGACTAGAGCCTGTTTTGCAATCCTCTGAGCTTTTCTCTCTTCTCTAACTCTGCGTTCTCTGCGCCCTCTGCGGTTCATTAAAAAAAGTCTTTTCCACAAAACATTTGCATTTCACTCGCCAGCACAAAGTTAAGTTTCATTATATAGATAAATCAAAATCATCGCACTGTGTTAAAATAGATGGCGCAAAATAGAAAAACATAAAACATGACGGTTGCAGTTAACAAAAATCCGGGATTAGCCTCGCGTTTAGTAAATGGCGTACTCTCCATCAAGCCTTTAGCTAATCTAGCCAAGCACCAAGCGCGGGAAATGATGATAAAAAGAGGAGAAAAAATCGGAGTGCATTGGCGACAAGAATCGCAAGCACTTTTGTCCAGGAATTGGGATGCAGAATTGCTCAGCGTCCAAAATCCCGATCTTGTTTACCCGAAATATTATCTAACTTCATTCCACGCTTATGAACAAGGTAACATGAGCTGGGAAGCTGCTACAGAAGTAGAAGTTGCCGCCCGTACAGTTCACGCCACAATTTGGCCGGAAGCGGGTGCAGAAGGCGATGCAAAACTCCGCGCCAGCTATCACGAAGTCATCAAATCTCAGATTGCTTCTTCACCGCAAGATATTGTGGATTTGGGATGCAGTGTGGGAATGAGTACCTTTGCTCTTGGGGAGGTTTACCCGGAAGCGAAGATGACTGGGGTGGAGTTGTCGCCTTATTTTTTAGCAGTTGCTAAATACCGTTCTCAACAGCGAGAATCCCAATCTTTAAATCAAAAATCTCCGACTTGGGTTCACGCTGCTGCTGAATCTACTGGTTTGCCTGCGGCTGCTTTTGATTTAGTTTCTATTTGTTTAGTTTGTCACGAATTGCCGCAGAAAGCTACTAGAGAAATATTCCGGGAAGCGAGGCGTTTGCTGCGTGTTGGCGGACATTTGACAATTATGGATATGAATCCTCAGTCGGAAGTTTATGCCAAAATGCCTCCTTATATTTTGACTTTGCTCAAAAGTACGGAGCCTTATTTGGATCAGTATTTTGGGTTGGATATTGAGCAAGCTTTGGTAGATTCCGGTTTTGCCCAGCCGACAATCACTTGCAATACAGTCCGACACCGCACTATTGTTGCTGAGGCAATAAACAGTCGGGTTTGATGTTGGAAAAATGTTGGCGGTCGATGACACTTAAAAAGTTGATTCGACCGCAACTGCGGTATAATAGAGACGAACCTAGAAGGTTATAGGTATGACTCCGGTATCCGAAACACAAGCGACTATTATCCGTACAGAGCGAGGACTGACGATTTCAGGCACTCGACTGACTCTATATGATGTTATGGATTTTCTGAAAGCTGAGTATTCACCAAAATTGATTCGTCATAAATTTAACCTCACGGACGATCAAATTAACGCTGCTATGTCTTACATTGAAGCAAACCGCGCTCAAATCGAAACAGAGTATCAACAGGTATTACAAACAAGAGCAGAAATTCGCTCCTATTGGGAAAATCGCAACCGCGAACGGTTCGATCGCATTGCAATGATGCCACACAAGCCCGAACAAGAAGCTCTCTGGGCAAAACTTGAGGAGCAAAAAGCGAGACGTGTCGCACAGAAACAATGACTTTCCTAGTTGACTACAATCTTGACGGCTATGCTCTTCTTTTGCTCGGAATTTTGACAAAACTCGGCTGGCTTGAATTCGTGTCGATTCGATTTGTCACTTTTAGGGAAGCTGGACTATCGATGGACGCTAGCGATCGTTTGGTTTGGCGTTATGCTCAAGAAAATCAAATGATGATACTCACAGCCAACCGAAACATGAAGGGTGAGGATTCACTTGAACAGGTGATGCGTGAGGAAAATACAGCAGATTCGTTTCCTGTATTGACAATTACAGATATCGATCGCCTTGACGAATTTGACTACCGAGAGCGATGTGTTGAGCGTCTTGTTGAGATTGTTCTAGACGTTGACAATTATATGGGAGTTGGTCGGTTATTCATTCCGTGATATCGACATCAATTTACCTAATTCGATCGCAACTGCGGTACAATTAAGCGTTAGACAGCAGTCTGAGCTAGAACATTTTAATAAAATCCTAAAAGAAGGACATCTTCATGAATCCGACAGCCCCCTCTGAAAACGTCATCAATTGTTTGCACGTTATTTTGGATGCCACTGCATCGAAAAATTACGAGCTTTTTACCACAGTGGGCGATGCAGGCTACAAAGCGAGCATTACACCACAAATGTTTGACGCTGTTAGCGAGCAGCTCGCTTCACGCCTGCAAAAAGGATATTCAATTACTTATTTTGGTGAGATAAAACAAGGTAATAGTCCGATTTATTTGTGGAAGCTGAGTTTTGAAGATGGTGGAGATGAATTTGTGGCACACATGACTATGAATGGAGACAAAGTTGCTGGGATTTTCATCGAATAACACATCTTTCTTGACCGAAAGCATCCAGGATACAAGCCCCCGGATTCATCCGTCCAGAAATAAAAAACTTGTATCCGATGAACAAGCCCCCGAATTTATCCGTGGGCTCAATGCTTCAATTCTTTAATCTAAAATCTAAAATCTAAAATCGATTGACACGGTGTTTCACTCTCATCTAAGGAATGAGAATTAAATAACTTCCACTCTTGAAAGTGGGATGGGCGTCCCGCCCGTCCAAAAATGACGGGCGGGACGCCCCACCCACAATAACAATTAAAATTGTAAGTTATTT
>NZ_JAUBUC010000146.1:0-9856 GCF_036705285.1 Microcoleus sp. B4-C1
GGATGAAACACATTCATATTCGCGGGGGCAATACCGATTCGCCGATCGCTCAGGCAAAAGTGCAGGAAGTGCGATCGCTCTTAGCAGCCGGAATTTCCCCGGCTGAAATTGCTCATTTACTAAAGAGATGATCCGCATTACAAATCTAAAATACGCCAAGCACTCCAAGATCCATTGTTTTGACTTCTAAAATATAATTTACCTTCACTGCTGTGGAACTGGATCATGTATAGGCCGGCAATATTTTCTCCAAATAGTGGATCGAATTGAATCAAGCATCCCGTAAAACCGCCCGGAAAATTGCTCAAAATGCCACCACCATCGATCCATTTAAATCCAGCCGCCACCCCTGATATAGCCGTGTTGGCATCTATGTTAGCACCAGCGCTTCGAGGCTGCAAAGAAAGGGATTTATTGGCAATTACTGCGTCGGCTGCCTGAAATTCACTATCACGAGCAATGCTTGCAGGAATATCTGCATCGGCGATCGGGTTGACTGGGTTTAAGTTTATTAGCTTGCCCATTATAGGAGGGTGCTTTCTGACACCATCAGACTAGAGGTTCCGCTGGCAGTGATGACACTCACCGCCCCCAAATATCGCGAGCCCGTAAATTCTTGCTCAAATAGATATCCGGGAGGGATTGGATGCTTGTAAAGTGCAGCCGTAACAGTTGCACTTTCTCGGATAAATACCGTCACAATTCCGGCGTTGTAAATCGAATAATTTCCCCTATTTGGATTAGCTGCAAGCGCTACGCTACTCGTTGCGGTTGCGCTTACCGCCGTTACTGTATCCGAATTTCTAATATCTTCGGCAATGTTTACGGCGATATTAGAAGGGCTTAAATTAACAAGTCCCATAAATTTTAAAAATTATCAATTGCGTTTTTTACTTGTGCATCCGATACTTCGATATACCTCATTAACGAAGATATACTTTTATGCCCCGTTGCTTTTTGGATTACTTTTACACTGCAACCCTGCTCATTTAAGTGAGTAATAAAACCACGTCGCGCCGAGTAGAGACTGAATCCTTGATTTTCTAACCCTGCTTTTTTCACCGCGCGCCTAAAAGCTTTATCTACAGCTTGAAGACTTAAATGCTTGTCAGCCATATATAAAGAAGGGAAAAGCAAGCCTGATTCCGGCGGCCGATAAGCAGCAAGCATTAATTTGAGCGCCCGGTGAATAGTCAACTCCCTAGTCTGCCTGTCTTTGCGATTAGCCGCAGGGTATATCACGCTGTCACGCGGCTGACGTTTAGCCACGTTTTGGTAGATGTGGTTAACATCTATTTTTAGAATCGTTCCAGGTCTTTCCCCAGTGTACCAAGATATTCCCAGAAAAAGTTTATAGACATCCGTTGTAAATTTGTCGCTTATTTGATTAAAAGTTAACTGGGACAAGGGCGTAGCTTGTCCAATCCCCGCTATTTTCACAGTTGTCGATTCCGTGCAAATCCTGCAATAATAACAACTTTTTGGTTGCTGTTTTTATTCTAGCGCGCCAAACCTTTTTTGTCACGTGGTTTCCAAATTGAGAAAGGTTGTTGATTTATCTATTTCAGCAACTTCTTAAGAATTTAGAAGCCTACCAATAGGCATTGTAATCTTACTTAAACTTGAGAAGTAAGAATTATATTAAATCATTTATGGCGATTCATCTTCCCGGCGCGAGTGCTTCTGTTTCTGGCAAGAGCTACTCCGATCCGCAAGGCCCGGCAAGTAAAGAGCGTTATGTATACGGAATTTTAGGATTGCTAGAACAGGAAGAAGATAATTTAGTAAGAATTGCTGAAAGAACCGATCGCGTAACTATCACAGCAAATCTATCCACAAAGACCGCTGCTATTGACCTGCTTCTAAACGTAGTGGCAACCAACGCAGCAAACGGCAGTACAAATTACACTGCCAGCCATTACCTTACAGGCTCCACATTTACCAGCGGTACTGGGGGTGACAGCACCGCAGCAAACTTAGCTCAAGCAGCAATGGAGGGAGTAGTCGCGCTCAAAATACTGGAACTCGATCCAGCACGAAAACTCAGCCCCGAAAAAACTGTGATCACCCGCTGCACTCATACACTGGCCGCCAGCGGTGGAAGTAACGCCACGTTTAGCGCACTGCTGGAATTCCCGATGGAAATAATTACGTTGCCCGGTGGCGGCTCTGTCCTTGAAGGAAAGGTGTTTCTAAATTAAAATGGCACAAAACCAACTAGAAAACACGCGAACTTTTAGACGCAATATTACCAGTGCTGACGGTACGGGCATTATTGAAATATTAAACTGCGCTAACGCTTTCACTGAATATGATTCTTTATCAACTTCCTACTATTTAGGCAAAAGCTTTTACCTAGAAGCTTTGAGCGGTGCTATCTACTTACCTTCCTATCAGCAAGCCCCTTTCCCCGAAATATTTCCCGAAATGAACGCAGCCGATAAAATCGCTGCGATGCTTGTAGTTGAGGAAAATTATCCATTTGTAGGATTAAGATTTCACGCTAAAAAAGGGAACGGAGCCTGGTCAACTCTGGCAACGGCAAGGCTTCAAAATAAAGGGCGTGAAACCACAATTCCTTTTACAATCCCGTACCTAACAATTAACCAGTTAAAGCTATTAAGCCCTGATGATAGCTTAGGGCTTTCTATTATTAATTATGGGCATGGTGTACTTGGTAGTGGCGATTATATAAATATTGAAGGTGATTTTAGATTCAATATTGATTTAATTGCAAAACCGCAAGTGAGGACGATCGGCACCGGTTTGCCCTACGGAATCGACATTCCACCAGCAACATCTACAAGATTCCGAACAGCCAACGCCAACCGCGCTATCTTGTACGCCACAAATACAGGAAATTCGGACGTTTGGATTGCCGGCAATTCCAGCGTGGCAGTTGGCACCGGCATTTACTTGGCTCCCAACGGTGGCGGGAATTTGACCGAGCAAACGCTGACCGGGGAACTTTGGGCGATCGCAGACGGTGGCCCTTCCCGCATATCGGGAGTCGAGGCGAGTTATGTCTAGGGTCAGTTCCAAGTCGGGTTTGTCCCCAAGTGCTACAAGGGGCTCAAACGCGATAAATCTTGGCAAAGATAGCAGCGGCCCAGAGATGGGGCGGAAAACGCAACCATCAGTGACTAGCGGCGGAATTGCTATTACTCAAGAAGTTGGAAATATTGGCGGTGTCTCCGTAACTGGTGGCGTATCTGTCGAGGTAAGTCCAATCGGCATTGATGTCAGTGGGGATCCAAGTTACGTCGATCCTTCAAAAGCCAGCATTTCTATTGCTGGAAGTGCCGAGCTTCCCGGTGGCTTTTTAGGAATTGGTGGCGGCGTAAACATCAATACCAATACCGGGGAAATTATAGGGGGAAGCATTGGGGGTGAAATCGGAGGCTTAGGAATTAATATTTCAGCTTCCAATGAAGGCGATGGCGGGGTAGAATTTACCCTGCAAATTCCTGGTACGCCTATCGAATTAAGCTTGGGTCTGCAGTCCCCAAAGAAAGATCCATTACCGACGCCAACACCAACACCGACAATTCCCTCTCCCTCTTTAAATGTGGGTACTAGAGTTCCAATGGGTCAGCTAGCAGGATGTCAAGCCCTGCAAATTAGTTTGTCATCAGTTGTAGGAGGAATTGAATATATATCTTCTCCTCAAATTGGAGGGGGGGGGATAGTAGACAAAAACGCCTACTGGGAAACTTCAACGTCAGTATCAGATGAGATTTCAGATATTCTTATAGGCGACGCTAGTATAGATGGGATTTATCATTATACGGGCATTCAATCAAAAAGAAACCATAACTCAGCCTTTTTTCAGGCTAACTGGCGAAGCCGATTAATTCAAACCAACTATCAATTATTTTATCGTCGCGTTGCTATTCCAGCTAATCCCTGGTTGAATCCTGATTCTCAAGCTCTAGAATCTCTTTATAGTGCAATAGAAAACGCAGTTTGGATGCTAGATGGGCAAGCCATAACAATAATTGATTTTGATTGTTCGACAAATCAAAACCCGGCAACGCCTCCTGCTGGTCTGCCTTTTCCAAACCCACCACCAAGGAGGCAAATAGTGGATACTTGCTGTCAGGAAAACCTCAAGTTTTTAAGAGAAATTTATAAAAAATTAGGACTCGCCAGATTCCCCGGTCAACTGCCTGCAACTATTATTCAAGAAGTCCCGAATGAGGGAGAGGAGCCCGCAGAACCGCCACAGGAGCCGATTCCAGATTTAGTCAGTTTATTAGACTGGCAATTTCGGCGTGATGATGAGCGCTGGGGGCAGTGGGAAGTGCAGATAAATGTCAAGGATTCAGACGTTACCAAAGAAGGCGATCAAGGCAAACAAGTTAAGTTTCCCAACTTAGCAGAATCTATTGCTGAAATAGAAGGTCAAATGCTCTCGCTAACAACTAACATTGATGCGTTAATTGCTATCACTACCAAGAATCTCGTCGAATCAGGATTATCTCGCCAAGAAGCAATTAAAGGTTACTTAGCCTCAAAGTAAATCATTAAGTATATGGCTTTCAAGACTCAAGAAATTGATGTAAGTGTGCCTATCTCTTTCACCCCTGGCGCTGAAACAATACACGATTTAGTTAAAGAATCGGAGTTGCATCTTAAAGGGCTGGATTACACAGAAAAAGAAACTTTGCGCGACATTTTCTTGGATTTGTTGCAAGCAGCAGCCGTGATACGCGCCGTACATTGGCAGCGCATCGATACCAAAAAAGATACAAAATCTCAATTATTAGCTTTGTTAAAAGGCACTGTTGATTTAGCAAAGTCTATTAAAAACCCCACAAATCCAACAGGCGATGACGGGCAAGAAAAAACTACAGACAGCTTTGAAGATTCACTGGACAAGATGGAGAACGGATTTACAACTGTTACAGGAATCACTGATACGCAAAACCCTTACGGCCGGACAGTAGACCGTCGCCCTCGGATTCGACAAATCGGCGACAACATCGCACAAGCAGGGAAAGATAACTAATGGCAACTGCTCAAGCAATTCCCAAAATAGGGATGATTTTAAAAGATTTAGCATCTCGAAAAATTCGCTCAAGTTCAACGGGTGGAAACTTAATCAGAACTTGGTCAGCGAGTGCTATTACTACGTCAAGTAGCGGCGGGTTTTTAGAGACTGTTTTTAATGGCGCTCTTCGTTTTGGTAATTTTTTAATTTCAGTAATCGGTAGTGCAATTTCTTTTAGCTTTACTAAGCTCTGGAGTTGGGTAGTGGGCGGTGTGCAATTTCTTTATAATTTCGACTGGAATATGTCGGACACTGCGATCGACAAACAAATCGAGGGCTTGTGGAATTCTTTTGGAGGAATTTTGGGCGGTGCTGTCGGGCGGGCGATCGGTTGGATTGGTTGCGGGGTAGTTCCGGCAGCGGCAGTTTTTAGTTTTAATCAGTCGCTCGGTACTCACTTGTTAAAGGAAGTTGGCGAGCAAGCGCTTGACGAACTGCTAGACGCCGCTAGCGAAGTAATCAATGCCAGTTTTCGCATGGGTACTCAGGCAACATTTCTCTGGCTCTATAAGGATGTGCGGCGCGCACTCAAAGACCCTAATAATATTTTCGGCAAGGGTTTACGGGCTGTCCTTGGTTCGGGAACAGTTGACAACTGGGGAACTGGCGAATCTTGGACGATCGCCAAAGCAGTAGAGGAAAAAATTGAATCAATCCCTAACGTTTTCTGGCGCAATTTCACAGAAGAAATGCTGGAGGAAGGCTCGGAAGCCTGTATAGAGGCGGGTTTTGCAGTTGCTGGGGGCATTGATGCTTGGCTAGCGCAACAAGCAATGCAAAATGTTTCTGTGCTTGGGGTCGATCGCACTGTGGAAGTTACGCCCGATCGCAGCGCACCAGATGAACGAATCATCCTTAGCGGCCCGGAAGCTGTACTGCGACCGACGATCGTTAACGTGCTGGCAACTCATCAAATGCTCAACAACCGAGATGTAGGGGTCTTGATTAATGGGGGGGCAGCCGACGACTACATAACTCCCGGTGTTCAAGAACGGACTTTAATTATTGAATTTCGAGAAAAAACAGCCCCGCCGTGGAAAATGCCATCAGGTAAAAGGGCGCGCTGTCGCGAAATTACAATTCCAGGAATTAAGCGCGGTTTAACGTGGGAAGAAGTGAAATTGGCGGCAAAACAATATACCAGTGGCCAGCGACTTATAACCGCGCGACTGGATAACGGTCGCCAGATGCAATGTTATGCAAGCACAGAAAATGAAGGGCTTCAAAAAATTAAAGAGCTACTTAAACTCTCAACCGCTGAAATTTTGCCAAATGGAGCACGGGACTCTGGGTACATCGATCCTACTTCGCGTCGGCGCTCTCTTCCTTACATTGTTTACCCGTGCAAAGCGGTATTAGTTTGGAAAAAACGCGCAACTGATTTAGAAGGCAGAGAAGATATAGCAGGCAACGTATGGGAAGAGCAGCGAATAAAATTTGAATTATGGCCAGACAGTGAACCTGCTAACTTGCCACTGCTAGGTTAAATAATTTTGGGCAATCAAATATTCTCGTTCTTTTTGTAGTTGCAGCCATACTTGCTCTACAGTCAAGCCTGTCTCAATTGCTAGACGTTTTAACAAATTACCGCGAGGTGTGTATTTATAGGGTTTTCCCCACCGACCATTTTTACGGGTTAGGGCTTTTTTGCTGCGCGTGCTCAATTTTGGGTAAAGGGTTAAATTCATGTTACAAAAATTTACATAGTGTCAACTTGATCGTAAGTGCTATTGCAGAACCCTAGGGTTCCACATAATACTCTGTAGTTTTAAACTTGCTCAGCGCAAGGGATACAGCTATTGACAACACAAGAACAAAACTCTTAAGGTGAAATTACAAAGCACAGCAACCTCTACAAAAATCTATGTCAATTACCATTGCCGAACTTTCTGCTAATTTACCTGCCGGCGTCACCCTCGATCCTACCGCCTACCCAGGGACTGCCCAAGCGATTAAAGTGCTTGTTGATATGCTAGATGCGTTTAATGCAACTCAAGCCGCTTTTAACGCAACCGCGCCAGACGGTTCAGATGTTCTGTCATTAACCGTGGGATTGGGCAATGAACAAACTATTTTTTGGCCACCCGGACAAACTACTACCACTGAAATTGTAAGAGCAAAAACTTACACGGTTACAAGCTTTCAACAAAGTGCAGTAACAGACGTTTACCCGCTCATTGGCTAATTTGATTTTTTCTACTTTGGCTAATTTGATTTTTTCTACTTTGTAAATAGGTAGAAGAAATTAAATTCTAAAATCAGTTCACACTAATTACTTAAACCCTCAAAAAAATGGCTATTACCAATATTTATGGAGAGCGAAATCTACGAGCAGTCAATATGCTTATAGGAAGCATTAACGCTTTCTACGTTTTCAAAACGAATGTAGACGCTAGTGAAGTCTCAGAATTAGGTCAAGTGCCTGCTGAAACTTTAGTTGGTGGCAATCAACCTGTTTTTGTAGGGACAGGGGTGAATGGTCGCCCTAGACCTGCACGATTGAAAAAGAGAAAAGAAGGAATCACTTCTCTTTGTTCTTCTTCATCTTTGGCGACAGCACTTGCAACCCGCAAATGGCAAACTGTTAGACGACAAGTTTTTCAAGGAAGAATTGTTCAAAAATCCGCATCTTTTGGAACTCCGATCGCTGGAGGAGAAGCGGCAAAAGGCAGTGTGTTGGTCGTTGTAACAACTTCAGGGCTAAATTGGGCTTGGCGGATGCCGGCGCAACAATTTAACAAGATTTCAACAGCGGAAGCGACGGCGTTAGGAATTACTATTCCTAATACTGATTTAGAATTCCGTAGCCTACTGGTACGCGCTGACTTACCACGCCCTGGACGTGCTTCTATAGTTCGTTCTACAACAGAAACCACTTTGCGGATTGAAACTTTTATCAGCGATAGCGCAACTTTGCCGACTGGTTGGTCGGGGGCTGGTGAAGCTCGTAAATTTGGAGGGTAAAAAAGTGTTATTACTGCCTCATCATTATGAGTTTGCAGAAACGCTTGCCAACTTGCCGTTTTTTTACCAAGAAGCGGCAAGTAAAACTTGTGAAGTTATGCACCTTATCCAAAGCAATCCCAATCATTTGCCAGAATTAGCAACCGCTAACAGATTAAAAGAATATTTGTGTAGCGGTGAAATTAATGACCATGTTGAATTCGTTGACGGTTATTTAGATAGTGAATTAACAGACGAAAATGAGAATTCGTCAACTTTTTGGGAGCTTGGTGACGAATGGCTTGGTTCGATTTAGGAATTATTTTTCCAACAGAAACGACGTGGCAACAAACAAACCAAAATGCCATTGACCAAGATTTAATTCGCTTGACATACATTTCTGCTGGGTTGATTACTTCAATTAAATCTCGGTTGTTAGTTCGCAGGTTGTGGCAAATTGACGGCGAGCTACCTATTGAAGAAAAAGCAACTGTTGTTTACCCATCGCCAAATCGGATTTTGTTGAATTTGCCCGTTCTTGCCGATTATGTTGAGTCCGGCCTAGCAACTTACAAAATACAGGTTAAACGATATTATCCTTTCCGCAGGTCGGTTATTAGCGAGCCGTCATACGCTTTAAAAGTCGAAGTAAATTAAGGCGCGTTATTATCATCGGATTCGTCTGGCGCAAACTCTAAAATAATTCTGATCCGAACCTTACCCGTAACCCAGCCGCTTAACCCGACTTTAAGCAAATTGCACTGCACACCCGTTTTTGTCCAAAAATCGAAGCCTGACGCAAACACGTGATTTTTTAAAAAACTTGAAATAGTATCTAAAAAGTCATGGGTTGTATAAGTTTTATCGCTGCGAGCATGGAGAGTTGCTTCCGGCTCTAACACGCAAAACACGTGATTTTCGCTGTCTAATGGTTCAAACTGAGGTTCCATAGTTTTATTGGTGACAAAGACAAACTAAGCATAAACGCACAAGTTAGTTTTTGCAACAAAAATATGTAATTGGCATTTATTGCAATGAAAAACATTACAGACACTGCATCCTTAATTGGAACCCTTTTAACATCGTTAATCAGCTTAATTGTACTTTGGAACATAACACGGGGGATTCTTACGCTTTTAGCTAATATACAGCGCAAGCTTACGGTACTTAGAAGTCTGTATATTAGCCAGAGGGCGGAAGTGCGCGACATTCAAAATTATCTCAAAATCCATCATGGGTATCATGTGCGGGGAGGTATCCATGAAATTCAAGATGATTTACTAAACGAGTACAACAATGAAAACACGGGGTTTTGACGTGGACAAATACTCCTACCGTTTTACTGTCGCTAGCTTAAACATTTCAGTAATCATGTTAGTTGGTGCGGGGATAATTCTAATTTTCCAAAAAGAAAATCCTACCCCCTTACTTCCTTTTTTAGCGCCAATTCTTACGGGATTGGGCGGCTTGTTAGTTTCGCCTCCCAAACAGCAGCAATATGACAATAGACAAAGCTAAACAACTTTTAGAAAGTATTAATGCTAGTAAGTCTCAATTGCTGGATTGTTTAGAGGATTTATGCAAAGAGTACGGCTACATTCAAGGGATGACTATCGGTAACTTGCGAGATTTGGTAAGCGGTAAAAAGACACTCGCAGAAATTCAAAATTTAATCGAACAAATTAAGGAAAAAATAAAATGCACAAACTAATTTTTACAATGCAATTAGCTCAATCGCCAAACTTGATTTGCGGGAATTTGCAACTAATTTATCCGACTGGCGAGGCGATCGACTTTTTGGCGACTTCCGGCTGTGCGAATTGGCAGCGACCGGGTGACGAGTGGGTTAGAGGGAAAGGG